>NZ_JANSIM010000081.1:0-952 GCF_047502655.1 Synechococcus sp. R5-12
TTGAACAGTGATGTTCAGCAGTGTTCAGCGTAAATGTATCAGTTATGGGGATGTCCCAGCTCACCGCAGCAGAGCTGCCCCCCAGCCAAATAGCCCATCCACCAACAGGGTATTCAGCACTGCTCCCGCAAATGCCCAATGGTGCAAGCGGCGGGATCCCTGGACTCTCCACAATCCAACACCCAGCAACAGAAGGCCCAAGCCGATGCCCCAACCCAGGCCCCAGGGGGTAGCCATTTTGTCGAGGGCCGCCCTAAAAGGGACAACCGCCTGCTCCAACCGGTCAAACTGCATCGCCTGCCGCCACTCAGGCAGCAGCCCCACCGAGTGAATGTAGAGATCTGTAACCGCCGTACCCCACAGGGAGCCGAGATAAAACCAGGTACCGATGCGGGCAAACCGTCGCCGTGTCCCCCACCAGACAATCGGGATCCCCAAGGCTTCCACAGGCATGTGCCAAAGAGGCTCAAAGCGCAGCCATCCCCAATACAGGGATCCTGCCAGCCAAGTCAGGGTAAAGCCGTACAGCAAATCTCCCCACAGGCGGGTACGGGGCTGGGAGTAGAGATGCAAACTAAGGCCCAACCAGCCCAAAGACATCACCAAACTGACCCAAGGGGCATATCGCACCAGGGGCGCTTGCACAAAAACCGGCAGGCACACCAGCAGAGCTGCCACTCCCCCAATGGCATGGTGGGATCGAAAACGCCTTTGAGCCGAGAGAGGGCGGGGATCCAGCCCGGCCAAACGCTCAGAGGACAGCCAAGGCTCATCTTGGAGAGGGGGTAAAAAAGGTGTAGAAGACAAAATGCAATATTAAAAACCTTTACATCAGTTAACATAGCACCTTCTTTGCCCTTCCCTCTTCTCCCCAGCAGGAGCGGGGAAGCCTTGGGGGCCTGGCATTCTCTCTGATACATTTACGCTGAACACTGCTGAACATCACTGTTCA
>NZ_JANSIM010000082.1:0-4110 GCF_047502655.1 Synechococcus sp. R5-12
TTGAACAGTGATGTTCAGCAGTGTTCAGCGTAAATGTATCAGGGCAGTGGAGTTTTCAGAACTTGAGGATCCTAGATGCCGGGGAGCTCAAGAAAGGGCCTGAATGTCCCTTTCTAAAGAAAAGCCAGCCAACGGCCGTGTTGACGGCCCGCCGCTATTCTGGCGGCAATGCCCAGAAGATCGTTGTGGGGCGAGAGCTTTCCTGTGGATCCAAGGTGCTGGTGGCTGCCCAACCGACGCGGGGGGTGGATGTGGGGGCCATCGAGGCCATTCATCGGCGCATCCTGCAGGCGCGGGATCAGGGCATGGGGGTGCTGCTGGTGTCGGCGGATTTGAATGAGGTGATCAGCTTGTCGGATCGCATTTTGGTGATCCATGAGGGCCACCTGGTGGGAGAACTCACGCATGAAGAGGCCACCGAAGAGCAGCTAGGGCTGCTGATGGGCGGGATCCAGCATTAGACGAGGCTGGGGGCAGCTTGAGAAGACCCTGCCGCCCGTTCTTGGGCTAGGGCTGCTCGCCGTTGTTCCAACTCTTGAGGAGAGATGCGCCCATAGGTCACGCTCATCTCGGCCAGCCGCTGGATCATGTCCTGCCGCAGCATGTCCTCGCGGTAGCGCCAGGCCCAGTTGTTCTCGGTGGTGCCGGGGAAGTTCATGCGCGCCTCTGCCCCCAAGCCCATCACATCTTGCAGGGGAATGATGGCCAGATCGGCTACGGAAGCAAGGGCTAGGCGAATGAGATCCCAATGGATGCCCTCGGATCCCTGGCAGCCCAAATAGCGCAGCAGGTTTTGTTTTTCCCACTCCGAGCGCTCCGGGTCATGAAACCAGCCCACCACCGTATTGTTGTCGTGGGTGCCGGTGTAAACGACAAAGTTGCGCTCATAGGCATGGGGCAAATAGGGGTTATCCGGCCCGGAACCAAAAGCAAACAGCAGCACCTTCATGCCGGGCAAGCCAAATTGATCCCGCAGTTGCAACACCTCCGGCGTAATGTCTCCCAGATCTTCGGCAATCACCGGGATTTCCCCCAACTTGTCGGCCAGGGCCTGAAAGAAATCTGCTCCCGGCCCTTTTTGCCACTCCCCTTCCACAGCCGTTTCTGCATCGCCTGGAATGGCCCAGTAGCTCTCGAAGCCGCGAAAGTGGTCGATGCGCACACAGTCCACCTGCTTGAGGATGGCCTGGATGCGCCGGATCCACCAGTCGTAGCCGCGAGCCTTGAGCACCTCCCAGTTGTAGAGGGGGTTGCCCCAGCGCTGCCCGGTGGGGCTGAAATAGTCCGGCGGCACACCGGCTACTTGTAAAGGCCGTCCCTGTTCATCCAGGTGAAACAGCTCCCGGTTGGCCCACACGTCGGCACTGTTGGGGGCAACATAGATGGGTACATCGCCAATGAGCTGCACTTGATGCTGGTGGGCATACTCCCTTAGGGATCTCCACTGCTGGGCAAACAGATACTGCCAAAACATCTGGCGGGTGACTGCGTCGGCGTGGCGGTCGCGGGCCTCCTGGAGAGCAAGGGGATCCCGCTGGGCTAGGGCTGGAGGCCACTGAGTCCACTCTTGCTCGCCATACACCTCTTTGAGAGCCATGAAGAGAGCGTAGTCCGGTAGCCAATCCGCCTCCTCGGCACAGTAGGCGTGAAAGGCTTCCCAGTCAGCAGCGCTAGCCTTTTCCTTGAAGGTGGCCCAGGCCCGCTGCAAAAGACCCAGCTTGAAGGGGATCACGGTTTCGTAGTCCACCCGCTCGGCGGATCTGGCTTGGATCGTTGGCCATTGGGGCAGATCCTGCCAACTGTTGGGATCCAGCCAACCGGCCCCCACCAATAGCTCCGGGCTGATGAGCAGCGGGTTGCCGGCTATGGAGGAAAAGCTCATGTAGGGGGAGTTGCCCCAGCCGGTAGGTCCCAGAGGCAGCACCTGCCAGAGGCGCTGGCCGCTCTCCACCAGAAAATCCACAAACCGGTAAGCAGCCGGCCCCAGGTCGCCGATGCCAAATGGCCCCGGTAGCGAGGTGGGGTGCAGGAGGATCCCACTGAGTCTGCCCATGCGCATGGCCAAGCCCTTTTGCCCTAGGTGGTTTCACCGCCTATGCTGTCACTTCCAGAGCCACGATGAACAGCTCCAGACAAGACAAAATCGGCACAAAGCCAAAAGACCCCCTTTTCCGCCCTGGCCAGGGATCCGGAACTGGGATCCCGTCAGGCCACCTCGGGGGCAGGGCAGGCTTGGGCGTACCAGTTGTAGAGACCATCGCCGGTGGTGAGCCAAGTCTGAGGGCGAGATTGGATGTGCTGCAAGGCTTTTTTCAGGGATCCCATCCGCAGCGGCTGCCCAACGATGAAGGGGTGCAGGCCAATGGCCATGATGCGGGGGGAGCGTTCCCCATCCTGCCAGAGTTGATCAAACTGGTCGATGAGGGCTTGGGCAAAGTCTTCTGCCGACAGGCGGGCGCTGAGGCAGAGGCTGATGTCGTTGGCCTCCAGGGTGTAGGGGATCCCCAAGAGGGGGCCGGCGGCAGTTGGGAACCAGTAGGGTTGGTCGTCGTTTACCCAGTCGGTGGTGTAGCGGATCCCGGCAGCCTTGAGCAGGTCAAAGGTGTTCTCGCTAACGGAAAATCCCGGCGTCAGCCAGCCCCAAGGGCGGGATCCCGACACCTTCTCCAAAAGGGACAAACTGCGCTCAATGAGCTCCTGTTCGACGTCACGGGCCAGGCCGCTGTGGCCGGTGGAGTTGTTCCAGCCGTGGGCCAGCACCGACCAGCCGTATTGGCGGATCCCTTCGATGATGGGGGGGTAAAGATCCACCATTTCCGCATTCAAGGCCGCCGTCACCGGGATCCCCAGCTCGGCAAACAGCTCAAACAAGCGCCAAATGCCCACCCGATTGCCGTAGTCCCGCCAGCCATAGTTGGCGATCTCAGGGGAGCTGGTGAGATGGGGTTGAATGGCCGTGCCCAGCTTGCCAAAGGTGAAGTGCTCGATGTTCATCACCACGTACACGGCCACTCGCGCCCGATGCGGTAGGCTCGGCAGATTTCGGCTGGGCAGAGCTGAGTAGGCAGGGGGCAGCATGTCCGCTCTCCAAAGCTTTGATGCTCACCAAGGGGGCAGGCTAGTCCTTTGATTTTCCTGAGGTCAAGGCCCGATGGCAAGCCTGCACTTCTGGAAGGGTGAATAGGCGACGAAAGGGGATCCCTGCTTCTCGGCAGCGGTCTTCTGCCCCTTCCAGCCGATCCACCAAAGCCAGGATCCCTTCCGCCCGGTAGCCGGCTGCCCGCACCCGTTCGACAGCCTTCAAAGCAGAACTGCCGGTGGTCACCACATCTTCCAGGATCCACACCCGACTGCCTGCCGGCAACTCCGGCCCCTCGATCCAGGCCTGCGTACCGTGCCCCTTGGGCTCTTTGCGCACGATTAGGGCGGCTAGGTTGGCAGGCTCAGCCCTCAGGGAGGCCAAACTCACCGCCGTCACCAAGGGATCTGCCCCCAGCGTCATTCCGGCCACTGCCTCGGTTTCGGGCGGCAACAGTCGGTGCAGCAGGGATCCCACCCAATAAGCCCCCTGGGGATGGAGGGTGACCGGCTTGCAGTTGATGTAGTAGGGGCTCTTCTGTCCAGAAGTGAGGGTAAAGGAGCCTTCTCGGTAGGCCAGTTGGGCAAGGAGATATAGCAGTTTCTCCCGCGCTTCCTCTGGGGAAAGGGTCAGGGGAGAGCAATCGAGAAGCAACACAGCGGGGATCCCCTTGGTTCAATAGCTGATGGGAAAGAGCACTCAGGACATTTTATTATCCGGCCAATCTCCACGAAGTCCCACCTTACCCTTCGCAGCGTTTTCCGGCTGCACGAGGGGGATCCCTGTCACGCAAAAGATACGCCTGTCTTGGCTAGGGCCAATGTTGCTGAAGTTCTAGACCGGCGGATACCTGAAAATCTGTTCAAACAACCACCTGGGGCATCATTTGCTCAACCAACAGAAGCAACGTGTTGGCAACAGAAGCCGGCTCCTGGGCATTCAAAGTTGTGTGCGGAACTGAACCGTCCTGATTCCCCAAAATTAACAAAATGTCTTCTGGATCCCAGGCATTGGGTTGATCGACGTGGGTG
>NZ_JANSIM010000083.1:0-34339 GCF_047502655.1 Synechococcus sp. R5-12
TTCAGTATAGTTGAGCTTATTATTGACTAGAGTCATGCTCCCCAAGCCTGAGGTTCTGTGAGGGATCCCATGCCGTCTTCCTCTAGTTCTTCTGAAGTGCGATCCCGGTGGCCTTTCCGCTCCATTCCTTTGCGGGTGGCGTTGCTGCTGCCCCTAGTGCTCTCAGTAGCAGGGGGAGTGGGGGGAGTGGCCTATCTCTCCTGGCAGGGCGGGCGACACCTGGCGCTGCGCTTGACGGAGCAACTGAGGCGGGAAGTTACCGACCGCACCGAAGAGCATCTTGCCAGATATTTGCAAATTCCCCTTCAGATCAATGCCCTCAATCAAGGGGCAGTGAGGGGGGGGCTGCTGCCCGATTTGACAACCCCCAGCCCAGCCGATCTAGAGGTGCTGGAAGCTCACTTTGCCCGCCAGTTGCAGCCATTTCCTGAGCTCAGCTATGTCGGCTTTGTCTCTGCTCAGGGGGGATTTGTTACCGCCCGCCGTCACGCCGATGGGTCGATCTGGACTTACCACACCCCCGGCCTGTTGCCGGGATCCGCCCAGGGCCGCCAACGGGATCCAGAGACAGGGGATCCCACAGGGTTCACTCGCCGGTTGGGCTTTGTGGATCTGAGGCAGTTGTTCTGGTTTCCCCAGCTCCTGCAGTCGGAACGGATCCGCGACACTTGGGTGGTAACCCGATTTTTTGCGGAGCTTCCTGCCCAGGATCCAGAGCGGCTGATCATGACGTCCCTATCCCTGACCGACTCGGGGGGGCGGGTTTACGGCAGCTTGGTGGCTTCCCTCTCCGTCCGGCAGCTTCAAGCCTTTCTGGAACAGATGGAAGGCCGTTCTCCTGCAGAGGTGAGTTTTCTGCTGGACGAGGAAGGACAGGTGGTGGCCAGCACGGCAGGGCCTGCTCCCCACCCGCTGCTGGTGGCCGTGCAAGAGCAGGTGGGCTCCTGGGGGACGGCCTCTTCCCAAGATTCGCTGCGCCTCAAGGTCGGAGGGATCCCCTACTGGGCGGAGGTGGAGTCCGTTCAGAGTGAAGGGAGGCTAGGTTTTTATTTCGTGTACGGGATCCCAGAGGCAACCCTTCTGGCCGAAGTCCATCGGAGCGCCCAACAGGCTGCGCTGCTGGGGGGTGGGCTATTGCTGAGCATGCTGGGGACAGGGATCCTCCTCGGCGAAGCTCTCTCCCGTCCCCTGCGCCGCCTCACCCAAGTAGCCGAGCAATTTATACACAGCGGCTTCCAGCCCTGGCCCCCTTTGGATCCCGGCCCCATCCAGGAGGTGCAGACGCTAACCAAAGCCTGGCAGCAGGCGGCAGCAGCTCAGCAGGCCCTGCTGGATCGTCTCTGGCAGCAGCAGCAAGAATACCGCGCCGTGGTGGAGCAGCAGACAGAGCTCATTTGCCGCTTTCGGCCCGATACCTGCATCACCTATGTCAATCCTGCCTATTTGCGCTTCTTCGGTCAGCGGGCAGAGGAGGTGGTGGGCCAACCTTGGCGGGATCGGCTGCCGGAAGAAGAGCAGGCTAAGGTGTTGCAAGCTTTTGCTGCCCTCACTCCCGAAAGCCCTTGCTACAGCAACGAGCGGGAGTACCCCGGAGAAAACGGCCAGTCCCGCTGGATTAGCTGGGTGGATCAGGGCATTTTCGACAGCCAAGGCCGCTTGGTGGAGATCCTATCGGTGGGGCGGGAGATCACCGAGCAGAAACGGGCAGAACAGCAGTTGCAGGCCCTCAACCGGGAGCTGGAAGCCCAGGTGGAGCTGCGCACGGCCAAGCTGCAGCAAGCCTTGCATTTTGAGGGGGTGCTGCGCGCCATCAGCAGCCGGATGGTGGTCAGCCTAAACGAGGGGGAAATTCTTGAAGAAGTGGTCAGAGCCCTTGCCGAGGCACTAGGCCTAACCTGCTGCCAAGTCCTGCTGCTTTTAGAAGATGGGTCAACCTGGATCCCCGGCTACTGCTACTCCCCCCTTCTCTCTTCTGATGCAGCTCAGGGCGACAGGGCGGATCCCTTGCATGGGCCAGACTACGCCAGTGACCCGGAGTTCTTGCGCCTGCTGCAGTCCCATTCTTCCTCACAGCAGAAATGGAAAATCCACTGCTGTTGTCGGAAGGAAGGACGCTGGGTGCGGCTGCTGGCCTGCACCCTTTGGGACAAAGAGAAGCGGCTGGGAGCTTTGCTGTTGGAGCGGCTGCCGGAGCAAGAGTTTTCCGAAGACGAGATTCAACTGGCCTATCAGGTGGCCAACCTATGTGCCCTGGCCATTCGCCAAGCCCGTCTGTACCAAGCAGCCCAAGCGCAGGTGAAGGAATTGGAGCGGCTGAATCTGCTGAAGGATGATTTCCTCAGCACCGTCTCCCACGAGCTGCGCACCCCCATGACCAATGTGCGCATGGCCTTGCAAATGCTGCAAATGACCCGCGATAACCCCGAGAAACAGCGGCACTACTTCACCATTGCCCTGAAAGAGTGCAACCGGCAAATCGAGCTCATCAACGACCTGCTGGATATGCGACGGCTGGGAGCCGGGACGTATCTGCTGCAACCAGAGAATATTTTTCTGCCGCGGTATTTACAAGATTTGCTGGACGGGGCTCAGCCTTTGGCCCAAGCCAAACATCAACACCTGCAACTGCACCTGGAGGCAGGGATCCCCTCGCTTTGGGCCGACCCCACCTGCTTGGGGCGCGTTCTGCGCGAGCTGCTGCACAACGCCATCAAGTACACGGCCCCCGAGGGATCCATCCACCTGCGGGTTGTCTCAGAAGGAGAGGGGATCCTCTTCGTCTGCAGCAACAGCAGCGAGATCCCAGAGCCAGAGCTGCCCCGCATCTTTGAAAAGTTTTACCGGATCCCGCAATCGGATCGCTGGAAGCACGGCGGCACCGGCCTGGGGCTGGCTTTGGTGAAGCAACTGGTGGAGCACATGGGGGGGAATATCTCCGTCAACAGCTCGGATGGATGGACGCATTTCCAAGTTTGGTTGCCCCAAGGTGAGGATCCTGCTCCGCCATTGCCCGGCCCACCCCCAATGTCAGAAGACCTCCCCTTTTGGAAAGAGGCTGGGGGTGAGGGGCATACCTGACCCCTATCCCGGCAAGACTTGTTGCTGCCAGAGGGCCTCCAGTTGCACCGTGTATTCGGAGTTCACGATGGGCACTGCCCCAGCAATGGCCTCTTGAATGGGGATCCCGGCAGCAGCCTCCAGCTGGGCAAAAGCTGTTTGGTAGTCGGCAGACAACCGGCTGACATCAATGAGCGGCAGATCCCCCCAGACCTCCGGCTTGAACTTTTCCAGCTGCCCCTCCGGGCTGGCCAAAACCTCCGCCAAGACCATCGCCCCCCAAGGATTGGCCGCATTAATGGGAATGGCCGTGAACGAGGGATCGATCAAGCTGGTGCCCGGGATCCCATAGGGGGTGGTGCTGGGGGGAAATTGGCCGTTGCCCTTGCGTAAGATCACCTGATCGATAAAGGTGGGGATGAGCCACACTTCGCCGTTGGCAAAAAGCTCCGCCAGGCGGGCAAAGGTGGGCGGGTAGGTTTGGCCCTGTCTCCACAGGAAGGGATCCAGCTTTCTCAGGTATTCCACCAGGGCAGGGGATTGTCGCGCCCAGAGATCGGCATCGAAGTCCGGCCCGCTGTACTGGGCATAGCCCCCGGTCACACCATAGAAGGCGCTCAACAAAAAGCGGCTGCCATGAAAATCCGGCGGGGCCACGTAGGTAAATCGCCCTGGATTGGCCTCTGCCCAAGCCAACAGTTCGGCGTAGCTCTGGGGGGGATTGGGTACCCGTTCGGCATCATAGGCCATCAAAAAGTAGTTGCCGGTGTAGGGCCCAGAATAGCCCTCGGTGGGCAGGCCAAAATCCGTTGCAATATCGGCGGGATCGTAGAAGGTCAAGCTGGGCAATTTGTGAGCAAAAGGGCCGAAGAGCAAATTCCCCTGCTTGAGGGTGCGGAAGTTGTTGCCATTGATCCAGATGAGATCGATGCTGCCGCCGCTGCGCAGCCCGGCCTGTACCTCCCCAATCACCTTGTTGACTGCTTCAACGGTATCCGTGAGCGGGATCCGGTTCAAGCGAATGCCATAACGCTCCTGCAACTGGCTTTTCACCCAGCCATCCACGAAGCCATTGATGGCCTCGCTGCCGCTCCACATGGCCCAGTTGACAGAGCTGCCCCGCGCCCGCTCCAGAATGTCTGCCCAGCTCACGGATCCCAGATCCACCGAACTCTGTGAGGTATTCTGGGCAAACGGAGAGCCTTGACTCAACGCCCAAGCTCCCAGGGATCCCAGACCAGCCAACACCTGCCGTCGCTTCCAGAAAACGCTTTTGGGTTGCATAGCCTTGCCACCATCCCCATCAAACTTTCAGGTTTCAGATTCAACTTAAACTCTCCCCTCCTCCTTTGGGAAAAGGGCCGGGGGTGAGGGATCCCCGCCAACCCCCACAGGCCACAGAGCCTCTGGCGGCAAATGGATCCACACTGCCTGCCCCGGCGCAAACACCTGATGGGGAGCCACCCAAGCCTGCAGACTGCCCCAAGGGGTTTGTAAGGTCAGCCGTCGCTGGGTGCCCGCAAAGCGTTCCGCCATCACTTGAGCGGAGAAAACATTGTCGGCCAAGCCGGGCGGCTGGGGAAGCACCTGCACCTGTTCCGGACGCACCGTCAGCCGCACCTGACCTTGAAGTGGCACGGCGCTTTTCAAGCGGATCCCGTCGTTGAGGCGAAGTTGGTGACCCTCCGCCTGCGCATCGAAAAAATTGACCCCGCCAAAAAAGCGGGCAATGCGCTCGGAGCGCGGCTGCTGATAGAACTCCACAGGGGATCCCACCTGGTGTAGCTGCCCCTCAAACATCAGGCCGATGCGTTGGGCCATGGCTGTGGCTTCTGCTTGATCGTGGGTAACCAGCACCGTCGTCACCCCTGTTTCCGCCTGCAGCTCCAGGATGAGAGCCTGCATCTCTTGGCGCAGGTTGGCATCCAGGGCCGATAAAGGTTCATCCAACAGCAGCACCTTGGGCCGAATCACCAAAGCCCGCGCCAGGGCCACCCGCTGCGCTTGTCCGCCAGAGAGCTGGCTAGGCCGACGCTGAGCCAATCCGGGCAATTGCACCCGCTCCAACATGCCCAAGGCGGCAGCCTCCCGCTCTGCCCGGGGAATACCCCGCATTTTCAGGCCAAAAGCGACGTTTTCCCCCACGCTCAGGTGGGGAAACAGGCGGCTGTGTTGGGACAGCAAAGTCACGCCGCGCCGTTCCGGCGGCAGAGGGTTGAGGGGGATCCCATCCAGCCAGATTTCCCCCGGATAGGGCAAGGGATCCGGCTCCAGCAGGCCGGCGATGAGATTGAGGGTGGTGGACTTGCCGCAGCCCGACGGCCCCAGCAGGGCGAAGATCTCCCCTGCCTCCACGCTCAAAGACAAATCCCTGAGGACAGGGATCCCTCGCTTGTGGAAGCGCTTGCTGAGATGGCGGAGAACAAGGTGGCCCATGCTTGAGTTACCGGTCAACCTCCCAAGGAGCTCTCAAGCTCTCCCAAATTAGAACACCCAAATTAGAACAGAAAATACCGCTGTGCCATGGGCAGCACCTCTGCCGGCTCGCAGGTGAGCAATTCTCCATCGGCCCGCACTTCATAGGTCTCCGGGTTCACCTCAATGTGGGGAGTGGCGGTATTGAGTTTCAAATCCGCTTTGCCGATCTCGCGGCAATTTTTCACCGCTACGGCCCGGCGCTGGATCCCCAATTTCTCCGGGATCCCCAAGTCTAGAGCAGCCTGGGAGACAAAGAGCAGGCTGGTCTCGGTCAGGGCGCGGCCAAAGCTGCCGAACATGGGGCGGGGGTACACCGGCTGCGGGGTTGGAATGGAAGCATTGGGATCCCCCATTTGGGCGTAGGCGATCAGGCCCCCCTTCAGGACAATTTCCGGCTTAACCCCAAAAAAGGCCGGCTTCCACAGACACAGATCCGCCAGTTTTCCCACCTCCACCGACCCGATGACGTGGCTGAGTCCTTGGGCGATGGCGGGGCAGATGGTGTACTTAGCCACGTAACGCTTGGCCCGGAAGTTGTCGTTGCGGCTGCTGTCCTGCGGCAGAGGCCCCCGCTGCACCTTCATCTTGTGAGCCGTCTGCCAAGTGCGGATGATTACCTCCCCCACCCGGCCCATGGCCTGGGAGTCGGAAGAGATGATGCTGAACACCCCCATGTCATGCAAGATGTCTTCGGCGGCAATGGTTTGGGGGCGAATGCGGCTTTCGGCAAAAGCAATATCCTCCGGCACATTCTTGCTCAGGTGGTGACACACCATCAGCATGTCCAGATGCTCTTCGATGGTGTTGCGGGTAAAGGGGCGGGTGGGATTGGTGGAGCTGGGCAGCACGTTGGGCTCAGAGGCAATGCGGATGATGTCGGGGGCATGCCCACCCCCGGCCCCTTCGGTGTGGAAGGTGTGAATGGTGCGGCCATTGATGGCAGCGATAGTGTCCTCCACGAAAGCGGACTCATTTAAGGTATCGGTGTGGATGAGGGTTTGGATGTCGTACTCATCCGCGACCTGCAGGCAGCTATCGATCACCGCCGGCGTGGATCCCCAATCTTCGTGGATCTTGAGTCCGCAGGCCCCTGCCTCCACCTGTTCCCGCAGAGCCTCGGGGAAAGCCGCGTTCCCCTTGCCAAAAAAGCCCAAATTGACGGGGAACCCCTCCGCCGCCTGCAACATCTTGCCCAAGTTCCAAGCTCCAGGGGTGCAGGTGGTGGCGTTGCTGCCTGTGGCCGGCCCGGTTCCGCCCCCCAAAAGGGTGGTCACTCCCGAGGCGATGGCAAACTCGCACAACTGCGGACAGATGAAATGCACATGAGCATCGATCCCTCCCGCCGTCAGGATCAGGTTCTCCCCGGCGATCACCTCGGTGCTGGGGCCCACCACCATGCCCGGCGTCACCCCCGCTTGGATGTTGGGGTTGCCGGCTTTGCCAATGCCGACAATGTAGCCATCGCGAATGCCCACATCCGCCTTGACGATGCCCCACCAGTCCAGGATCAGGGCGTTGGTGATCACCAGATCCAAGGCCCCATTGGCGCGGGTGGCCGTCGGCGATTGCCCCATGCCATCGCGGATGGTTTTGCCGCCCCCAAACTTAATCTCCTCACCATAGGTGGTGAAATCCTCCTCCACCTCGATGATCAGCTCGGTGTCCGCCAGGCGCACCCGATCCCCTACGGTGGGGCCGTAGTTGCTGACGTATTGGCGACGGGGAATCTCTAGGGTCATAGGGTGGTATCTGCAAAAGGGCTGCCAGGGTTTTACCACACATCCCCACCCAGGGGATCCCTTGCTGTCTATTGTTCAGTTCCAACCCTTCCTGAGAACGGATTGGGTTGGCTGAAAATTCGTTACATATATTTACATCTATGATCGAAAGAACAATTGCCAATCGACTCCAGCCTCGATGGGACAAGGGATCCCTCGTTTAATTATTGTGAAGCAACTGAGGGCTCACAAACCCTGACCTATAATGCCAGGTAAGTCCTGCCCTGGGGGAATCTTCTGCCAAGGGGTAGGGATGCTTCGTTCCTTGTCGCAAGAGAGGAGTTCTTGATGACAACTACGCCAAAGGAGCGAGAGCCGAAGGTCAAGGTGTCGGTTGATGTGGATCCGGTTCCCACCTCATTTGAGAAATGGGCCAAGCCGGGGCACTTCGACCGCAGCCTATCCCGTGGCCCCAAGACCACGACCTGGATCTGGAACCTCCATGCTCTTGCTCATGACTTCGACAGTCACACCAGCGACTTAGAAGACGTCTCTCGTAAGATCTTTTCCGCTCACTTCGGCCACTTGGCAGTGGTTTTCGTCTGGCTGAGCGGCATGTACTACCACGGAGCTCAGTTCTCCAACTATTCCGCTTGGCTGGCGGATCCGATCAACGTCAAGCCCAGCGCCCAAGTGGTCTGGCCCATCTTCGGCCAAGAGATCCTGAATGGGGATGTGGGCGGCGGCTTCGAAGGGATCCGCATTACTTCTGGTCTATTTCACCTCTGGCGAGCTGCCGGCATCACCAATGAGTTTCAACTCCTCTGCACCGCCATCGGTGGCTTGGTGATGGCCGGGCTGTGCCTGTTCGCCGGCTGGTTCCACTACCACAAGCGGGCTCCCAAGCTGGAGTGGTTCCAAAATGTGGAATCGATGCTCAACCACCACCTGGCGGGCCTGCTGGGGCTGGGTTCTTTGGCCTGGGCCGGTCACCAAATCCACGTGGCCATTCCCATCAACAAGATGTTGGATGCGGGCGTGCCGGCGGATCAGGTGCCTTTGCCCCACGAGTTCATCCTTAAGCCGGCCCTGATGAAGGAGATGTTCCCCAGCGTGGATTGGGGCATCTTCAGCGGGTTGGTGCCCTTCTTTACCTTGGATTGGGGCAAGTACGCGGAGTTTCTCACCTTCAAGGGTGGCCTGGATCCGCAGAACGGTGCCCTCTGGCTGACCGACCAAGCCCACCACCACTTGGCCATTGCCGTGCTCTTCATCGTGGCCGGGCACATGTACCGCACCAACTGGGGCATCGGCCACTCCATTAAAGAGATCCTGGAAGCCCACAAAGGCCCCTTCACCGGCGAAGGCCACAAGGGCCTCTACGAAGTGCTCACCACCTCTTGGCATGCCCAACTGGCCATCAACCTGGCCATGGTGGGATCCCTGAGCATCATCGTGGCCCAGCACATGTACGCCATGAACCCCTACCCCTACATGGGCATCGACTACGCCACCCAGATCTCCCTGTTTACCCACCACATGTGGATAGGCGGCTTCTTCGTGGTGGGGGGTGCTGCCCACGGGGCCATTTACATGGTGCGGGACTACGACCCGGCGGTGAACCGCAACAACGTGTTGGATCGGGTATTGCGCCACCGCGACGCCATCATCAGCCACCTCAACTGGGTGTGTCTGTTCTTGGGCTTCCACGCCTTCGGCTTCTACGTCCACAACGACACCATGCAGGCCCTGGGCCGTCCGCAGGACATGTTCTCGGACACCGGGATCCAACTGCAGCCCATCTTTGCCCAGTGGATTCAGTCGCTGCACACTTCGGCCATTGCCAGCACCGCTCCCTATGTGGGCGCTTCGGTTAGCCCCATCTTCGGCGGCGACGTGGTAGCTGTGGGCGGCAAGG
Source organism: Synechococcus sp. R5-12 (assembly GCF_047502655.1). Classification (NCBI taxonomy): domain Bacteria; kingdom Bacillati; phylum Cyanobacteriota; class Cyanophyceae; order Synechococcales; family Synechococcaceae; genus Synechococcus; species Synechococcus sp. R5-12. Next base: position 9,172 of record NZ_JANSIM010000083.1, read on the forward strand.
TGTCCATGATGCCGATGGTGCTGGGCACGGCGGACTTCATGGTCCACCACATCCACGCCATGACCATCCACATTACGGTGCTGATCCTGCTCAAGGGGGTGTTGTTTGCCCGCTCTTCCCGGTTGATCCCGGACAAAGGCAAATTGGGCTTCCGCTTCCCCTGCGATGGCCCGGGCCGCGGCGGCACCTGCCAGGTCTCCGGCTGGGATCACGTGTTCCTGGGGCTGTTCTGGATGTACAACTGCATCTCCATCGTGATCTTCCACTTCAGCTGGAAGATGCAGAGCGACATCTGGGGCACGGTCAACGCCGATGGCACGATTGAGCACATCACCGGCGGCAACTTTGCGGCCAGCGCCGTCAACATCAACGGCTGGTTGCGGGACTTCCTGTGGGCGCAATCGGTGCAGGTGATCAACTCCTACGGCTCGGCGCTGTCGGCCTATGGGCTGCTCTTCTTGGGCGCTCACTTCGTCTGGGCCTTCAGCCTGATGTTCCTGTTCAGCGGTCGCGGCTACTGGCAGGAGCTGATTGAGTCGATCGTTTGGGCCCACAACAAGCTAAAAGTCGCTCCGGCCATTCAACCCCGCGCTCTGAGCATCATTCAGGGTCGGGCGGTCGGTGTGGCCCACTACCTGTTGGGAGGGATCGTCACCACCTGGGCGTTCTTCCTGGCACGGTTCGGCGCACTCGGCTAAGGCAAGGAGGAAGAGAGAATCATGACAACTGCAACTCGTTTTCCCCAATTCAGCCAAGACCTGGCCAGCGATCCCACCACGCGTCGGCTGTGGTATGGCATTGCCACCGCCCACGACTTCGAGACCCACGATGGCATGACGGAGGAGCGGCTTTACCAAAAGCTGTTCGCCACCCACTTTGGCCATCTGGCCATCATCTTCCTGTGGGCCTCCGGCAACGTCTTCCACATCGCCTGGCAAGGCAACTATGAGCAATGGGTAGCCAACCCCACGGGTGTCACCCCCATCGCCCACGCCATCTGGGATCCCCAGTTCGGCAAGGCAGCGGTGGAAGCCTTTACCCAACCGGGGGGCGGCGGCCCCGTCAATGCGGCCTACTCTGGCCTGTACTACTGGTTCAACACCATCGGCCTGCGCACCAACGGCGATCTCTACGCCGGTGCCATCGGCCTGTTGTTGTTGGCGGCGGTGTTTCTGTTTGCCGGCTGGCTGCACCTACAGCCCCGTTTTCGCCCCAGCCTGAGCTGGTTCAAGAACGCTGAAGCCCGTCTCAACCACCACCTGGCCGGCTTGTTTGGGGTCAGCTCCCTGGCTTGGACTGGCCACCTGGTGCATGTCGCCATCCCCGAGTCCCGCGGGCAGCATGTGGGTTGGGATAATTTCCTCACCACGCTGCCTCACCCGGCGGGCCTGAAGCCCTTCTTTACCCTCAACTGGGGGGTGTATGCCCAGAACCCGGACACGGCCAACCATGTCTGGGGCACGGCAGAAGGGGCGGGCACGGCCATCCTCACTTTCTTGGGTGGCTTTAACCCCAACACCCAGTCCCTGTGGCTGACGGACATGGCCCACCACCACCTGGCCATCGCGGTGATCTTCATCGTGGCCGGCCACATGTACCGCACCAACTGGGGCATTGGCCACTCTATGCGGGAGATCATGGCGGCTCACAACCCACCCAAGGGCACGCCGTTCGGGGGCTTGTTGGGCCGTGGACATGAGGGCATCTACGACACCTACAACGAGTCTCTACACTTCCAGTTGGGCTGGCACCTGGCCTGCTTGGGAGTGGTGACCTCGCTGGTGGCGCAGCACATGTACTCCCTCAACCCCTACGTGTTCATGTCCATGGATCACACCACGGAGGCGGCTCTCTACACCCATCACCAGTACATTGCTGGCTTCTTGATGGTGGGGGCCTTTGCCCATGGAGCCATTTTCCTGGTGCGGGATTACAATCCCGAAGCCAACAAGGACAACGTGCTGGCTCGGGTGCTGGATCACAAAGAGGCGATCATCTCCCACCTGAGCTGGGTGTCGCTCTTCTTGGGCTTCCACACCTTGGGGCTGTACGTCCATAACGATGTGATGCAGGCCTTCGGCACGCCGGAGAAGCAGATTCTGATCGAGCCGTTGTTTGCCCAGTTCATCCAGGCCTCCCACGGCAAGATGCTCTACGGCATGAACGTGCTGCTGTCGGATCCCAACAGCATCGCCTCTACGGCATGGCCCAACTACGGCAACGTGTGGCTGCCGGGCTGGCTGCAAGCCATCAACGACCCCAATGGGTTCCTCTTCCTGCCCATTGGCCCTGGCGACTTCCTGGTGCACCATGCCATTGCCCTGGGCCTGCACACCACCACCTTGATCTTGGTCAAGGGGGCGTTGGATGCCCGCGGCTCTAAGCTGATGCCGGACAAGAAGGACTTTGGCTACAGCTTCCCCTGCGACGGCCCGGGTCGGGGCGGCACCTGCGACATCTCTGCCTGGGATGCCTTCTACCTGGCCATGTTCTGGATGCTGAACACCATCGGCTGGGTTACCTTCTACTGGCACTGGAAGCAGCTTGGGGTTTGGAGCGGCAACACTGCCCAGTTCAACGAGAACTCCACCTACCTGATGGGCTGGCTGCGGGATTACCTCTGGGCCAACTCCGCCCAGTTGATCAACGGCTACAACCCCTACGGGATGAATAACCTGGCGGTTTGGGCCTGGATGTTCCTGTTCGGCCACCTGGTGTGGGCAACTGGGTTCATGTTCCTGATCTCCTGGCGCGGCTACTGGCAAGAGCTGATCGAGACCTTGGTGTGGGCGCACGAGCGCACTCCCTTGGCCAAGCTGATCCGCTGGAAAGACAAGCCGGTGGCCATGTCGATTGTCCAAGGTCGTCTGGTGGGTCTGGCTCACTTCACGGTGGGTTACGTGCTGACCTACGCGGCCTTTGTTATCGCCTCGACAGCCTCTCAGTCGGGGTAGCAAGCCCATAACCTGCTGAATAGGGATCCCTTGGCTTGTCCAGGGATCCCTTTTTTGTGAGTTGGTAGAGTGGTGATATGAAGTTTAGGGTCTGATGAGTTTGGTCGATGACTCTAGCCGCCCGATTGGATCCCTATATCAGGCGATATACCTTTGAGGAGTTTCATCGACTGATTGAGTCTGGACAGATTGAAGAGCCCAATCAGTTGGAGCTGATTGACGGGCTCCTAGTTCAAAAGATGACGAAAGGGGAGAGGCACGCCGCCTACTGTAGCCGCCTGTACCGACTGTTGGTGGGCCTTGTGCAGGAGCAAGCTATTGTGCGCACCCAGGATCCGGTCCAACTGCCCCCCAATCACGAGCCAGAGCCCGACTTTGCCATTGTGCGCTTTCAGCAGGATGAGTACCGCTCTCGGCATCCTCAGCCCGAAGACATCTATCTCATCATCGAAGTGGCTGATTCTTCCCTTACCTATGATCGGGAAGTCAAACTCGGACTCTACGCCAAAGCCGGGATCCCCAACTACTGGATCTTGAACTTGCAAGAGAACTGCCTAGAGACGTACAGCTTGCCAATAGAGTCGGGAGTTTACCAAAAAAGAGAGGCTTACACCCCCAAAGAAAAAGTTGGGATCCCTGGGATCCGGGCTGGAGAGTTGAGTCTGGATCAGGTTTTTTCCATCGGTTAAGGCAGGGATCCCTTGCCGGCAGATCGAATCTTGGCTGGCAGGAGTATTGTGGGTGGAGAAGCGTTTGCAGAAGGATTGTCGATGAGCTACGACGCGGTGGTGATTGGGGCCGGGCACAACGGGCTGGTGAGCGCTTGCTATTTGGCCAAAGCGGGGCAAAAAGTGCTAGTGCTGGAGCGCTATCACACCGTTGGTGGGGCTGCCATTACAGAAGAAATTCACCCGGGCTTTCGCGTGTCGGTGGCTTCCTACTCCTGTAGTTTGCTGCGCCCGGAGATCATCCGCGATCTGCGCCTGCCGGACTATGGCTTTGAGGTCTATGCCAAGCAACCTTCCTATTTCATGCCTTTCCCGGATGGGCAGCACCTCTTCCTGTATGCCGATAACCGTGCCAAGAGCAAGGCGGAAATTGCCAAGTTTTCCCGCAAAGATGCGGAAGCCTACGACCGCTGGGAGGAGTTTTGGGATCGGGTGAACGAGGTGGTGGAGCCAACTTTGATGCAGCCGCCGATTTCACTGGGCCAACTGGCGGATCGCTTTGCAGCCGCCGGGTATGAGGACGATTTCCGCCGCATCATGCTCCTCTCGACCACCGATCTTTTGGATGAATTCTTCGAGTCGGAGCAGGTCAAGGCGGCGATGGCTCCCCAATCTTTGATCGGCACCTCTGCCGGGCCGATGACTCCGGGTACGCCCTACATTTGGCTAGTCCATGCGGTAGGTCGGGCCATTGGCTCGCGTGGGGTCTGGGGCTATGTGCGCGGTGGGATGGGATCCATTACCCAGGCTATGGCCAAGGCAGCTCTGGACTTAGGGGTGGAGATCCGCACGTCTGCTCCAGTGGCGGAGATCTTGATGGAGAGTGGGCAGGCCGCTGGGGTTATCCTCGAATCGGGGGAAACCGTGCGGGCGCGGGCGGTTCTCTCCAATGCCCATCCCCAAATCACCTTTTTGCGACTCTGCTCCTCTTTGCCCCCAGACTTGCGTGACCGGCTAGAACGGCACTACCGCACCTCAGGCCCGGTGTACAAGCTCAACTTGGCCCTAGAGGAACTGCCCCGCTACACGGCGGCCCCTGCTGAAGTGCCCCCAGAAGTGGTCAGTTCCGCCACGGTAGACATTGCTCCCTCGGTGGCCTATCTGGAGCGGGCTTGGGATGACTGCAAGTACGGGATCCCTTCCCGGGATCCGTTTATCGAGATCTACAGCCAATCCCCCACCGACCCGACAATGGCTCCCCCAGGCAAGCACATCCTCTCCTGTTTCTGCCAGTTTGTGCCTTACCAACCCAAAGGGCGAGACTGGAACGATGGCCTGCGGGAAGAATTTGCCGATCGGGTAATCGACAAAATTGCCCAATTTGCCCCCAACATTAAAAACGCCGTGATCGCACGGCAGATGTTGTCGCCCGTGGATCTGGAGGCCCGCTTTGGCCTTGTGGGGGGCAGCATTTTTCACGGGGAAATGACGCCGGATCAAAGCTACAACCTGCGGCCCATCTCCGGCCTGGCCGACTATCGATCCCCCATTCCCGGCCTTTACCTCTGCGGTTCAGGGGCGCACCCAGGAGGCGGAGTGACCGGGATCCCTGGCCACAACTGCGCGCAGGTGGTGCTCAGCGATCTACCCAAGCTCTGACCGACGAAAAGGCCAAGCCAGAGCGGATCCCTGCCCTGGGATCAAACGGGTTGCCTGGGTTACAGCCGCACCTCAGTTCCCTCAAAAAACCCACGGATGATCAAAATGGCCCCTTCCTTGCTAGGATCATTTCCTGGTTCATCCGCCGTACCGCGTTCAACGTTGCCGGTGGGGAACTCTTGTTCCAGGAACCACTGGCCGGAAATGCGCTCAGCAGAGGTCGTTGAATCGAAGACAAGGTTCAGATTTCCTCTTTGTGTTCCCCCACCAATATCAAGCCGGTTAAACGGCCCCGCCAATTGTGCTCCGGCCAGGGTACGGAAGACGAAATCTCCTGTGGTAGGTACAATGCCTTGAAGGATAACGGGCTCAGGGTTGCTTCCTTCCACGGGCGAGCCGGGCAGGGTACCTGTAGAGCGCTCTGTGCGCAATGAGAAAAAGTAATCAAAGACTGTTGGGGCACCCGGACGATCAGGAACCGGCAATTGCGGTATCGGTGTGGGGAAAGGTCGCGGTGGGGGGCTGACCTGCACAAAGTTGAGAACTGTGCTGGTGTTGGCCGGATCAAACTCCGCTTGAACACGACCGTTCAACAGGCGCCGGATACGCACCAACTGGTTGGGCAAGATGTTGGGCCGAGTCGGATCTGGAGCAAACAGCACTGACTGGGTACCCACCTGGGCGGGACGATAGACAATCTCCGCCTGGTTGGGCCGGAAGTTCAGGCGGGCAAAGAGAGCCAAGGCGTCCTCGGGAGTGCCATCGCCCGCAACACCTCGCTGCCGCACCACAAAGCTGGCGGAGAAGGATCCTTGTTGCAAAATCACATCAACATTGCTTTGCCGAAGGTCTGAGGAACCGAAGAACTCGCCTGTCACCTCATTGAGAACACCTGGGACTCTTTCAGTCAGGGAAGCTTGGCCTTCAAGAACTACTTGGTTTCCAGATCTGCTGACTAAAATCCTCGTAACTTGAAGAGTTATTCTACCTGTTCTAATAAACTCTGGTACTTCTTCTCTGAGCTCAGTTCTTGTTAGACTGCCATCGGGCAGTAATGTTGTCGACGCAGCCGATACTCTTTCCCTGAGCTGGGTAATTCCTATCTCACCCGAGAATGCCGTATTAACCCTGAGGCGACGGTCTCCGACTCCACTAGAAATCAACGCGAGACCATTTGCCGTTGAAAGATCCACGCGAGTGCTCAGCCTTGCGTTGTTTGGAGCAAAAGCCACAACCTCAAGTGGTGGAACCCGTTCGGCAATGCGAATGGCGATGCGGTTGTCGTCAGTGGGTGCAATTATGGCTTCTATGCCTTGCAGCCGAGCTTCACCGCTTCCTTGATTTGGCGATGACCGAACAGGAATAGAAACACCGCCCCCAAACCTAGGGTTGATAAAGTCCAGCCGCAGGCTGGTGGTCTCCAGCACTGAGCCGGGGGTAAAGCGATACTCTTGGGCCGAGACAAAGGCAGCCGGATCTACCTGGACGGGCCCAGGCAAGGTCGGAGACTCATTAACTTCTCCGCAGCCGCCTAGCAGCAAGACTCCACACAAAACCGCCAACGAGCGACCTTTGAAGTTCATACGGCACTTCCTCACACACCTTAAATCTGGGCAAATCCACACACAAAATGGGGAGAAGGCACCCAACCCCTAACGCTACAGGTAAGCTGGCCGCCCCTGCTCGAGGCTATGATACCCCATATCTAGGGGATGGGCCATTTCCAGAACAATTTCTTGCATTTGCTCTGCCGCTTGCTTGACAACGCTCTAGGATGCAGTAGAACTAACAGCAGGCATCCCCCTTGAAATTGTGCAGATGCATAAGACTTGAGCAAGCTCGGTGGATCCCCGCTGGACGCTGCCTAAGACGTTTGCTGTGGTGTGAGTGAGTGGAGATTTTTCGATGAGACGACGTTTTGGCTCAGCCCTTGGCCGTGGCGGCCTCTCTCTTTGGGCAACCTGTGCTTCGGTTGCGCTAATTACCGGCTGCAGTAGCGAGACCACCAGCGGGGTGCCGCCTCTACTGGCTTCTAGCGGTGCCACGCCTCCTCCTGTGGCCGTTGCCCCCACGATTGCCCCCAATCTCACGCCTATCACCTTTCGCCCAGGGCCGGACTTTGCCCCCATCACCCCGCCGCCCATCCAGCCCGACCTACCGGATCCGCCTAGCTTGCGGCCAGCTCCAGATGGGGAGTTCAATCTTTTGCTGTCCGCCCCGCCAAACCCTGCTGTGATTCCCCCAGTAGGATCTGCTTTCGTAACCATCACCTTGAGAGGCTTACTTGCTCCAGGAGTGATCAGGAGCGTAGAGGTTCAGTTTTTTAACATCAGTCGCGGCACGGATATTACCAGCATCTTTTTGCCGACGGCAATTGAGCAGTTTAGAAATACGCTGATAGGCAGAGGCAATAGCTACGACGACCGAATCAACGGGATCACGCTTACCAACGGCTTCACCTTCCCGGCGGCTCTAGCCGCCTACAACACCAACGTTGCTGTGGGAGAAAGGGTTTTGGTAATCGTGGTCATTCGAGATTCATTTGGTCAAGCTCTGAGGCTGGAAGCGCGCGCCCAAGCCAACTAAGCTAGAGCTGAGTAAGGCTGTTTGGGTTTGTGCCACGAGAGAGTTGAATGGCAGGAGGATGAGGGAATGAAAACGGGAAAAGTAGCTGGGGTTTTGGCTTGCTTGTGCTTGGGCTTGCTAACAGCTTGTCAACAAACTAAAGAGGGGAATCCAATCAGCTCGCTGCCAGGGCCAATCATCCCTGTGCAAAACCCAAATACAGAACCTGGAGGAACGGGGGTAGGGCTGCCATCCACTCCTCCGATTGGATCTGTTCCCCCAGGTCAACCCAGCCCTCTTGTGCCCCCTCCTGTGTCGGCGCCGACGATCCCGCCCCTGCCCACTCCCAATCCCTCTCCTAGCATTATTGGCTTGCCCCCAGGCCCCTTTGCTGCTCCAACGTTCACTAAGAGCTTTAATCCTGCTTCAGCAGTGGATGCCCCTGTAACTGTAACGGTTATCTTCACGATTGTTAATAACTCAGGGATTCAACTAACCGGCCTCAACTTTGCAGACAGCCTGCCTGCAGGGTTGTCTGTTGCCAATCCGCCTAACATCACCAATACCTGTGACGGCACACCTGATGCGCCTCCAGGCGGAGCCTCAATTGCCCTGAGCGATGGAAAACTGGCTGCCAATGCAACTTGTGCAGTGACTGTTCAGGTTGTTGCTGGGACTCCAGGCACTTACGTCAATCCCCCTGTAACTCTCACCAGCGCCCAAGCTCCCCCTGCGCAAAGTGGGACTGTAACTCTCGTGGTGGGTGCAACTTCTCCGGTTTTCACTAAAGCATTTCCATTTCCAGGTACACCTTTTACAGCTGGTGCTTCTGTACTTTTGACCTTTACCATCATCAACAACACGGCTACCCCTCTGACCGGCCTTGCCTTTACAGACGACTTACCTCCTGGGCTCGTTATTGATACTCCTCTCGTTTTCACCACTACTTGCAGTGGTGTACTTAACGTGGCTGCGAATGGAACGTCTATTGCTTTCTCGAATGGAACTCTGCCTGTTAACACTATGTGCATGATTTCAGTGAACGTTACTTCTAGCACAGCAGGTACGTACATCAATCCTCCTACCACACTCACCAGCAACGAGGCAGCCCCAGTGATAGCGCCGCCTGTGAGTGTGACCTTCATCTAGCCCGCGGCTGTGGGTTTGAGGAGAATCCAAAAACACAGGGTTAGGATGCGGCCACCACGCAAGGGATCCGCATCAACCTCAATCAACCTGGCCGATCAAGGCGGCTGCCCAATCCAGGAGGGCGTTCACTGCTTCTAGGTCTTTCGCTTCTGAGTACAACCTCAGCAGAGGCTCGGTGCCGCTGCCGCGAATCATCACCCAACTGCCGTCGGCGAGGACGAATTTGTGGCCGTCTTTGTCGAAATGCTTGATCACTTTCTGCCCCAAAATCTCAGCCGGGGGATCCATCTGTAGCCGTTTGAATAACTCAGTTTGTTGATTTTGATCGGCGAGGTGGAGATCGCGGCGCAGGTAAACAGAGGTGAACCCTTCCCGTTCCTGCAAAGCCCGGTAGATGGTGCTGAGATCTTGGCCGGTTTCCGTAACCGCTTCGATGAGATACAGGGCCGAAAGCAGGGCATCCCGCTCGGGAATGTGGCCCAAGTAGCCGATGCCGCCCGATTCTTCTCCGCCCAAGAGCACCTCTGTGCTCATCATGCGCTCGGCGATGTACTTAAAGCCCACCGGCATTTCCGTAACCGGTAGGCCATAGTGCTGTGCAACTTTAACAAACAGCTCGGAGCCGCTGATGGTTTTGACAATCTCGCCCCGCAAGCCGCGTCGCCCGGCCAGGTGGTCGATCAAGATGGGGATCAGGATCTGCGGGCTGAGGAAATGGCCTTGCCCATCGAGAGCCGCAATGCGGTCGGCATCCCCATCAAAGACCAAACCCATTTTCAAGGGGGCGGGATCCGCCGCGATGATCTGAGCAGAAGCCTGCAGGTTTTGGGGCAAGGGCTCGGGGGGAAATCCCCCAAACAAGGGATCCCGATGCGCCTGCAACTCAATGACCTTCTCCCCCAAGAGGCGCTTGAGGCCGCCAGCGCCAGAGCCAAACATGACATCCACCCAGATCTTGGCCGGGGATCCTTTGAGCTTTTCCAGATCCACAAAGCGGCTGAGCTGAGCCAGGTAGCCGGGCCAGGGATCCCAGGTTTCAATAGGAGCCTTTGCGGATCCCAGCGGTTTCAGGTTTTGCATCTCCTGCTCGATGGCGGCGGTAACTTCCGGCGGCACGGATCCACCGAATCCCCCCTTGACCTTGAGGCCGGAATAGTGGGGGGGGTTGTGGCTGGCGGTGATCACCAAAGCGCCGTGGCAGCCCCGCTCCTTGGCACCCCAGCTAAAGGCCGGCGTTGGGGCCACCGTGGTGGAGAGATAGACCGGGATCCCCAGGCGGGCCACCACCTCAGCAGTGTGGGCGGCAAAGCGTTCCGAAAGAAAGCGGTTGTCGTAGCCGACCAGGATCCCTTCGCCGGGGTAGGTGCGGGCCAACACTTGGGCGCTGGCCTGGGCGGCAAGGGCCAAGTTTTGGAAAGTAAAGGCATCGGCAATCACGGCTCGCCAGCCGTCGGTGCCAAAGCGGATGGGAGTGTCGACCATGGGGGGGTTGAGGTGGATGCTGCCGCTTCAAGTCATAGCACGAGGCGGGAGTTGCGGGGTTCGGTCTGCTCTCAATTTCTTCGCTTCTTCTCTATCTCTATTGAGATGGGATGTGAGATGGGATGAGATGGGATCCCTCTCGCGGGGCCCGCAGAAGCGGCTAGATTGACATACCCCCCTGCCCTCAAGGGCAGGGCTTTACGGCGTTTTTTCGGTAACCTGGAAAGCGTTCCGCTCCTTTGTGCCATGACTCAGCAACTGACTCTCAACGGACTGGGATTTGGCTCGGGTGGGGGATCCCGTCTGGGTCGGGTGATTGTAACCGATTTGCAAGGGGAGATGCAGCGCTCCTACCTGGAATACGCCATGAGCGTGATCGTGGGGCGGGCCTTGCCGGATGTGCGGGATGGCCTCAAGCCGGTACACCGCCGCATCCTCTACGCCATGCACGAGCTGGGCCTGACGCCGGATCGCCCCTACCGCAAATGCGCACGGGTGGTGGGGGATGTGCTGGGGAAATATCACCCCCACGGGGATCAGGCAGTTTATGACGCGCTGGTGCGCATGGCACAAGACTTTTCCAGCCGCTATCCCCTGGTGGCGGGACACGGCAACTTCGGCTCTGTGGATGATGACCCACCGGCGGCCATGCGCTACACGGAGTGCCGGCTGGCGGAGCTGAGCCACACAGCGCTTCTGGAGCAGGTGTCGGAAGAGATCGTCGATTTCATGCCCAATTTCGACGGATCCCAGGCGGAGCCCACCGTTCTCCCGGCCCGATTGCCCATTTTGCTGCTCAACGGCTCTTCCGGCATTGCCGTGGGCATGGCCACCAATATCCCACCCCACAACCTGGGGGAAGTGGTGGATGGCCTGTTGGCTTTGATCGACCATCCCGACCTCAGCCCTGAGGAACTGTTGCGGTGGATCCCAGGGCCGGATTTTCCCACCGGCGGCCAAATCTTAGACACCCAAGGGATCCGCGAAGCCTACCTCACCGGGCGCGGTTCCATCACCCTGCGGGGGGTAGCCCGATTTGAGGAGATCCAGCCGGGCAAAGGACGCCACCGGCGGCCTGCTCTAGTCATCAGCGAGTTTCCCTATCAGGTGAACAAAGCCGCCTGGATCGAAAAAGTGGCCGAGCTGGCCAACCAAGACCGCATCAGCGGCATCGCCGATCTGCGGGATGAGTCGGATCGCAGCGGCATTCGCGTGGTGGTGGAGCTGAAGCGAGAGGCCAACCCGCAGGCGGTTTTGCAGCAGTTGTATAAGCTCACCCCTTTGCAAAGCAACTTTGGAGCCATCCTGCTGGCTTTGGTGAACGGGGAACCGCGGCAGCTCAGCCTCAAGGAGATCCTGCAACACTTTTTGCAATTTCGCGAGGCTACCCTCAACCGGATGTTTCGCGCCGAACTGCAGCGGGTGCAGCGCAAAGCGGAAGAGGTGGCAGGGATGTTGCTGGCGCTGGCAGATCTGCAGGGGGTGATCGAGCTGCTGCAGCAAGCCCCCGATGGCGCCACGGCCAAAGCCCAACTGCAAACTCGCCTGGGCTGTACCCCCCAGCAGGCAGAGACGATTTTGGCCATGCCTCTGCGTCGCCTGACGGGATTGGAGCGGGAACGGCTGCACCAGGAACATGCCCAGTTGCAGGCCCGCATCGAAGAACTGCAGGGGCTACTCAGCGACCGCCGCAAGCTCTTGAACTACCTGAAAAAAGAGCTGCGCCACTTGAAGAAAATCTTCGGGGATCCCCGGCGTACCCAGATCCTCTCGGCCTCGGAGCTGGAAGCGGAAGTGGCCCAAATCCCCAGCGGCGAAGAGACGGAAGAGACCCACTTCTTGCTGCAATTCACCCGCAAGGGCTATGTGCGCCGCCTGCCTCTGCCTAGCCGTCGCTCCCGCAGCAACCCCGCGCAACGGGAACTGGGGGAAGATGTGCTGGTCGGCCTGGAATGCGTCACGCTGGAGCAGGAAATCTTGGTGCTCACCGCCGGCGGCAAGGCTTTTACCGTGCCCATCGCAGGGATCCCCCTCAGCACTGGGTCCTCACGGGGGGTGCCTCTGGTTACCCTTCTCCCCAACCCCGAGCCGATGGTTGCCACCTTCACGTTGGATCCGGATCCGGGCAAGGCAAGTTTGGTGGTGCTCAGCCGGCAGGGGCGGATCAAGCGGCTGGCCCTGGCAGAGTTGATGGGCCTTACCCAACGGGGATCCACTGTCCTAAAGCTAAAAGAGGGAGATGAGCTGGGCTGGGCAGCCCTTTGGGATCCCGGCCACCAAGGCTACAGCGTCGCTCTGGCGACTTCAGGGGGACGGGTGCTGCGGCTGGCTGCCGAAGGGATCCCTTTGATGGGTCGAGCGGCTATGGGATCGCCGGCCCTGCGCCTGGGGCGCACCGAACAGATTGCAGGTATGGCGCTGGTGCCCTCCCAAGGGATCCTGGTTCTGGCCAGCCGGTCGGGCTATCTGAAGCGCTTGTCTCTGGAGGAGATCCCCATCTTGGAGCGGAGTCCGGTGGGCGCGCCGGCCTTTCACTTCTCCGACCGAGGGGATGTGCTGGTGGGCTTGGTGGGTCTCCCCCCCGAGCTGGAGAGGCCTTCCCATCTGCAACTGGATGTGATCACGGAGTCTGAACAGGTGTACTCCTTCTCTCCTGCCGAGATCCCGCTGCAAAGCCGCTCCGGGGGCGGATCCCTCCTGGTCAAAGGGGAGCGGGTCAGGGAGTTGCGCCTGTTCTGGCCGCAGTGGCTGCCGGAAGGCGATGTGGGATAGCTCTTGGGGGAGCAGAAGATCCCTAGGACGAAGAGCCTTCCCCAGGCGAGGCCGAATCGGTCGGCGGGGAGCCGGGATCCGTCTCCGGCACTTCGGGATGGCGAACGGGCTTGGGTAGGGTGCCACCTGACCTGATAACCAAACAGCGCACGGTTTGGTGCAGCTCCTCCAGCAAAATGCTGATGGCAGAGCGGAAGTCTCGGTGGTCATCTCGCATTTGCTCCAGCATGGCGCGGATGACTTCCTGACAATCCTTCAGGATGTGCTGCTGCTGGGCAACAATCTGCACCAGTTCGCTTTGTTCCTTGAGCAGCTCCCGCAGACAAGAGCGCAGCTCTTCCACATGGCTCTGCCAAAGGGCCTGTCCTTCCCGCAGCTCCATTACGCTGGTGCGCAAATCGGCGGTCGAGTCTCTCAGGGCTTCGCTGTGGCGGCGCTCGGCTTCCAGTTGCTTTTGCTGCTCCTGCTGCTGTTGGCGCAACTCAGAATTGGCCCGCAAGTTGGCTTCCGCTGCCCTGAGCAATTGAGCCAATCGAACCTCAGTAACAACCCAACGCTCTTCCGGGGAGAGAGATCGACCTCGGCCAACTCGCCTGCAGAAGTACTTCACAGTCGCTGCACCCTATACACAACTCTCTACTTTAAATCAAAGCACCATAGGACTTCAGCCCAAGCAGAGACCTGTCTATCGGGCTTTGTCCCGGCTGTTTTCTGGGTTTACCCAATGTAGCCATGATAGCGGATGCCGAATCCAGAAGTTCGGAAGACGGAGCTGCCCCTCTCCAGGGATCCCAGTCGTTCTTCTAGGATGTTGAAGAGTTTGGATCAAGGAAACCATGCCTTCACTTGCCAATCAAGTGGTGCTGATTACTGGTGCCTCTGCTGGAATTGGGGAAGCAGTCGCTCTGGAGGCGGCCAAACGCGGGGCTCGCTTGGTGCTGGCGGCCCGTCGGGAGGGGCTGCTGCGAAACGTCAAGGACTTGGTGGAGAGTCGGGGAGCGGAGGCGCTGGTGGTGCCCACCGACATGGCCGATACGGCCCAGGTGGAGGCGCTGGCCCAAAAGGCTCTGGATCACTTTGGCCGGGTGGATATCCTGGTGAACAACGCCGGCTATGGCCAGATGGGGCCGGTGGAAGAGGTGGATGTGGCGGCCATGCGGCGCCAGTTTGAGGTGAATGTGTTTGGCCTGCATGCTCTCACCCGTGCCCTCTTGCCCCAAATGCGGGAACGGGGCAGTGGCCGCATCCTCAACCTCAGCTCGGTGGCCGGCCAGATGTCGATGCCCTTCAGCGGCGTTTACAACGCAACCAAGTTTGCTGTCGAAGCCCTCAGCGACGCCCTGCGGGTGGAAGTGGCCCCCTTCGGCATCAAGGTCATCTTGATCGAGCCGGGGCCGGTAGCCACCGAGTTTGGCCGCGTGGCGGAAGAAACCTTTGCTGCCGTTGTCAACCCCAACGGCCCCTACAAGGCGATCTTGGACAAGACCGCCGAGCTGGCCAGCTCGTTCAGCAAAATGGCCTGGCCGGTGGAAAAAGTGGTGGAGCCGATCTTGAGGGCGATGACCGATCCTCACCCTTCCGACCGCTACACCGCTTTCACGGGGGGTAAGGTGGCGTTGGGGCTGATGCGGCTCATGCCCGCTGCTCTGGCTGACTCCATGTGGCGGCGCGTCTATGGGCTGGATGGTCTGGGATCCCCCGGCTCGGCCTAACTGCAGGCTTGTGGCGGGCATCGGATGGGGCAGGGATCCCTACAAGATCTCAAGCCCATTGAGTTCTCCTTGGTGCGGGGGCAGGGTTGTGCCTTCCAGGAGGGACAGGTTAAGTTTGTTAAAGGACTTTTAATAACCGAGCGTTCTCTTCCCTATGAACAAGCCTCTATCTCCCCAGCGCTGGCTGATCGCCCTCCTGCTGGGCTTTTGTCTCTGGCAGGGATCCGGCCTGGTGCTGCAGCCTGCACCCGCCCATGCAGCCTTGGCCTCGGCCCTCACCTACGATCGCTTTTTGCGCTACGTCGAGGAGGGGCGGGTTACGGATGTGCGCCTCACGGACAACAATCTGGTAGCTGAAGTTACGGCTGTGGATCCCCAGACCCAGCATTCCACCCGCTACCGAGTGAACCTGCTGCCCAACACCGTACCGCAACTGGTGGACCGCCTCACCGAGCAGGGGATCGAAGTGGCAGTGGTACCCACCCGCAATGGCAGCGCCTTTTGGGCGCTTCTGGGCAACCTGGTGATCCCGCTGTTGCTGTTGGGAGGGTTGTTCTTTTTCCTGCGGCGTGCCGGTGCTGGAGCGGGCGGCCCTGGGCAGGCAATGAACTTCGGCAAATCGCGGGCCCGCTTTCAAATGGAAGCCAAAACCGGCGTTAAGTTCGACGATGTGGCCGGGATTGAAGAAGCCAAAGAAGAATTGCAAGAGGTGGTTACCTTCTTGAAGAAGCCGGAGCGCTTCACCGCTGTTGGGGCCAAGATCCCCAAAGGCGTGTTGTTGGTGGGGCCGCCGGGGACGGGCAAAACCCTTCTGGCCAAGGCCATTGCCGGCGAGGCAGGAGTGCCTTTCTTTAGCCTGTCCGGCTCTGAGTTTGTGGAAATGTTTGTCGGGGTGGGTGCCTCTCGCGTACGGGATCTCTTCAAGAAGGCCAAGGAGAATGCGCCCTGCATCGTCTTCATCGACGAGATTGACGCGGTGGGCCGGCAGCGGGGGGCCGGCATTGGCGGGGGCAACGACGAACGCGAGCAAACCCTGAACCAGTTGCTCACCGAGATGGACGGCTTTGAGGGCAACACCGGTATTATCGTGATTGCCGCCACCAACCGCCCTGATGTGTTGGATGCGGCTCTCTTGCGTCCGGGCCGCTTCGACCGCCAGATTACGGTGGATCGGCCTAGCTTTAAGGGGCGCTACGAGATCTTGCGGGTGCATGCCCGCAACAAGAAGCTGGCGGAAGAGGTCAGCCTAGAGGCGATTGCCCGCCGTACCCCTGGCTTTGCCGGTGCGGATCTGGCCAACCTGCTCAATGAAGCGGCCATTTTGGCGGCCCGCCGTCAGCGCATGGCCATCACCAACCAAGACATTGACGATGCCATTGACCGCATCACCATTGGCCTGACCAAGCCGCCGCTTCTGGACGGCAAGAGCAAGCGCCTGATCGCCTACCACGAGTGTGGCCATGCCCTGTTGATGACACTTTTGCCCCACGCGGATCCCTTGAACAAGGTGACCATCATCCCCCGTTCCGGCGGCGCAGGTGGCTTTGCCCAGCAACTGCCCAACGAGGAGCAGATCGACTCCGGCATGTACAGCCGCGCTTGGCTGCTGGATCGGGTGGTGGTGGGCTTTGGCGGTCGGGCGGCCGAAGAGATCGTCTTCGGCTACTCGGAAGTGACCACCGGAGCCAGCAACGACCTGCAGCAGAACACGAATCTGGTGCGGCAGATGGTGACCCGCTTTGGCATGTCTGAGCTGGGGCCCTTGATGCTGGATCCCCCCAACAACGAGGTATTCTTGGGCGGCGGCTGGATGAACCGCGTCGAGTACTCGGAGGATGTGGCCGCCAAGATCGACCGCCAGGTGCGGCAGATCCTGGAGAGCTGTTACCAGAAAGCCAAGCAGATTTTGCTGGAGCACCGCCCTCTGCTGGATCGATTGGCCGATACCTTGGTGGAACGGGAAACCCTGGATGGCGACGAATTCCGGGCGATTGTCTCGGAGTATGTGCCCATCCCGGAGAAGGTCGGCCTACCCAGTCCATTCCCGGAAGCGGGACGGAGTCCAAAGCTGGTCTAAGGGATCCCATCTCCATTGCCAGATAGACAACTGGGGGGGTTGTTGGGGCTGGATCCCGGCAGCTGCCCCCTTTTCCTCGCGAGTTTTGGGTTGCGTTGGGCTGTCGCATGCTCTCTTCGCTCTCTGCTTTGCCGGTTCACCTCTATCGCTGCCTGAGCTGCGGTCGGGAAGGGTTGACCCAATCACCAGGGCGGGAACAGGGATCCGCGGCGGATCGGGTTTATTGTCCCAGTTGTGGCCAAATTTACCCCATCACCGCTTCTGGGGCTGTGGATTTTATCGGCAGCTCATCGGACTTGCATCTCACCCCGGCCCAAGCCATTGCCCATCTGCCTGGGTTCGCCTGGGGCTACGATCGCCTCTGGCGGCCCTGGGCTCTGTCGCTACTGACGGGGGAGAGCTTTGGCAGCGAGCGGGAGGGTCAACTGCTGGCCGAGCTGGTGGGGGAGGAAGATCCCATCTTGGATTTGGGCACTGCCGGGGGGTACTGGAGCCGCTTGCTCCTGGCCAAGGATCCACAACGGACGGTGATCGGCCTGGACAATGCAGCAGGGGTATTGGCGGAAGCCGCTCAACAAGCGCAGCCCCACTGGCAGCACTATAGCCTGATGCGGGCTCGGGCTGAACAGCTTCCCCTCGCCTCTGGAACTTTTGGGGCGGTGATCAGTGGGGCCACCTTGAACGAATTGCCTTTGGATCCCTGTTTGCGGGAAATTGCCCGCGTCTTGAAACCGGGAGGGGCCTTTGTCTCGATGCACAGCCAGCAGGTACAGGGATGGGGGCAGATGGTGCAGCAATGGCTGGAAGCCACCGGCCTTCATTTTTTCTCGGAAACCCAGTTGCGCGAGCACCTTCAACAGGTGGGGCTGCAGTTGGAGCGTTATCTCAGCTTGGGTTGGGTGGCCTTTGTGCGGGCGGTGCGCCTCTGATCTTGGCCGGGTTAAGTTGTGCAGTGGCCATCGAGTCGATGTCGGAGCCATTACCCCAATCCAAGTCATGCCGATCCCTGGCTCCCCTCTTCCACCAAGAGAGAGACTAGGAGTGAGGGCGCACTCTATGGGATCCACTCCAGCCCAACGCCAAAGCTAAACTCCCGATCCAGGGTCGAGTTGCGCAGGCTATAGCGAGCAGAAAGACGAAAAGAAGGGCTAATGGCATAGGCAGCGGTGATCTCCGCCAGGGTGGCCTGTCCTTCTTCCGGCTCCTGGGGGGCAACCCAACTGTAGCTACCGGTCAAATCTGCAGCTCCGGGAGCCAAGGCCAAAACGGCAAAAGCCCCATAGCTAACTCCGCTGAGGCTGCGGTTTTTTTGTTCCAAAGCCCGATACCCCAGTTGTGGCGCCAGATTAAAACGGGATCCCAGGGGGGCCAGAAAGTATCGCATCTCCGACCCGTACTGGCGCACTTCGGGATGTTCGGAAGATTGGCGATAGTCACCGCTGAGGGTGAGGCGATCTCCCAGGCGCAAATCCTGCAGGCTGATTCGCCAGTGCGAAGAGGACTCAAAGCCGGCCTGCAAGCGGGTGGGCAAGACGGGCGTGTTGCGGATTTCTTCCAGGAGATGGGGCGGGTTTTGCAGCCAGCGGCGCAACACGGGGCTGCCTTCCAAAAGTTGGCTATCCAAGCCCAAATCCAAAGCGGCTGAGAGCGTGGCTGGCGCCGGATCTGGAATAGGGGCTTGCTGGGAATTGGCCCAAACCGGCCGCTCAGGCACCAGTCCAGCCCAGAGGAGCAGCATACCCAGGGGAAGCCCTTTGCCAGACTGTCTCACCGCCTGCAACCCCATGCATCGCGTCCCTACTGTAGCCGCTTTCCGAGGGATTCTCCACGCAGACGGGCAAGGCTGGAGGTGCTCCACAGCGCGGCAACAACACCTCAAAGACGGCCCAGCGACAACAGAAAGCCTAGCTGCTCCGGCTGTTGGCAACCACCCGCAAGCGCTCGACCAATTTTTGCAGTTGCCGTTCAAACTGCAGACTTTGCCGCTGTAGCTGACTGACTTTCTCACAGCTATAGAGGACGGTGGTGTGATCTTTTCCCCCAAAGTAGTCGCCAATTTTGGGCAGGCTGAGGTTGGTGTAGTGGCGCATCAAGAACATGGCAATTTGCCGTGCTTGGCTGATGTCACGCTTGCGGGAGGATCCCAGTAAACTGTCTCGGTCGATGCCGAATTCTTCACAGACCACATCGGTAATCATGTCGGCGGTGATCTCTTTCGGCTCGCTGGGGGGATTGAGGATGGGCTGAATCGTCTCTACACTCATCGGCAAGCCAGAAATGGAAACATAGGCGACGGCGCGGATCAGGGCACCTTCCAGCTCGCGGATGTTGCTGGTGTAGGTGGTGGCAATGTACTCGATCACGTCGGCGGGCAGGTTCATCCCCTCGTACTCGGCTTTCTTCTTGAGAATGGCCATGCGGGTTTCGATATCGGGCGATTGAATTTCCGCAATCAAACCCATGGAGAAACGAGAACAAAGCCGCTCCTGCAGACGCGGGATCAGATGAGGAGAGCGGTCGGCGGCCAGTACGATCTGTTTGCCGGACTCGTGCAGCGTATTAAAGGTGTGAAAAAACTCCTCTTGGGTGTACTCTTTGCCTTCGATAAATTGAACGTCATCCACCAATAAAATATCCACATCCCGATAGTGCTCCCGGAAAGACTGCATGCTGTCTCGCCGGATGGCATCGATTAAATCGTTGGTAAACCGTTCGGTGGACACGTAGAAGACCTTGGCGCGTGAATTGGCCTCCAGTTGGTAGTGGCCAATGGCCTGCATCAGGTGGGTTTTGCCCAGACCCACCCCACCGCAGAGAAACAGGGGGTTGTAGGCGCGCCCAGGCTTGTCGGCCACAGCCAGAGCTGCAGCGTGAGCCATGCGGTTGTTGGGGCCAACCACAAACCGCGAGAAGGAATACTTGGGGTTGAGATCCGGCGCCCGCATGGGCAGGCTGCCGCCGACTTCCAGTCCTAGGGTGGTGGAGGCAGGTAAGCTGCCGGCTCTGCCCGATGTTGGGGAAATCGCCCTTGAAGGGGGTTCTGCCTCGACAGAAGCGTGGGGGGAAACGGAAAACTCCACCTGCAAAGGGATCCCGGCTACCCGCTGCACCACCTCGGTGATGGTGGAAGCGTAGTGCTTTTGCAGCCAGCCCCGTGCCCATTCGCTGGGGGTACAGATGGTGAGGCGGTTGTCCACCAACGATTCAGCCCGCGCCGTTTTGATCCAAGCCTCGAAGGTTGGGCGGCTGAGCTGCACCTGCAGATGACACAGGGCTTCATCCCAGAGCTGATCCAGGGAAATATCCACACCACACACTCAGAGCGACACAGCAGAAGCCCAGAGGAAACAGCGGCGGCTTCCTCGACAGGAGCTTCGGGATTCCCAATTTAACTGCTCGGCGCGGGGTGGCCAATCTAGCAATTTTCCATTGAGTCTGCTAAGATTAACCACCTGTGATCAGTTGCCAGCAGGCTGAATGGCAGTCTGGTCAGCTCTGGCAAATGATCTTGGATTCATAAGTTGGCTTCTCACCATGACTCAGCGTACCCTTCGTGGCACCAATCGCAGACGCATTCGGGTTTCTGGGTTTCGGGCCAGAATGCGAACGGCAACTGGGCGTCAGGTCTTGCGGCGACGGCGGGCCAAGGGGCGTTATCGCCTGGCGGTTTCCTAAGCCCTTTGGTCAGAGATTTGATTTGTCTTGGTTTTTTGGAGCGTTGCAGCCCAAAACTCGCTGACTTCTGGGGCAGACTCTCCTCGGTGCCCAATGTTGCCGGCTCCTCATCGATTGCGGGATCGACGAGCTTTTCAGGCGCTCTACCAGGGGGGCCAACGTCGTTCCGGTGCAGGCTTGACCCTGCTGTTTCAGCCGATGCCGGTGGGGTGCGAAGGGATCCCTAGCCAAGTGGGACTGGTGATCGGCAGAAAGGTGAGCAAATCTGCCGTAAAGCGGAATCGGCTGCGCCGCCAGTTGCGAGAAATCTTGCGCCCCCTGTGCCCAAACCTGAAACCCGGCTACCGGCTGCTGTTCATCTCCAAGGCAAACCTGCTGACCTACCGATGGCCGGAGCTGAGGGCAGAGGTGCATCGTCTTTTACAAAAGGCCGATCTGCTCGTCGGCACAGATGTAGACTCAACAGGTGCAGACTCAGATGCCAAGCCGTCCTAAGAAACTTGAGCTGCACAGGTTTTTGCTACCCATGCTAGCCTGTTGCCATCATCTGCCGGTGGTCACGCTAGATATGGGGTGTCATGTACGTCAAGCGGATTGAGCTGACCCGATTTAAGTCCTTTGGTAGCACAACCTCGATACCCCTGTTGCCGGGGTTCACGGTCATTTCCGGCCCCAATGGCTCCGGCAAGTCCAACATCCTGGATGGGATCCTGTTTGCGCTGGGTTTATCGTCCTCGCGGGGGATGCGGGCAGAGAGGCTTTTGGATCTGGTGCATTCCGGCAGCCTCAACGGCAATCGGCAGGTGGAAACCCATGTTTCTGTCACCTTTGAGCTGGGGCCGGGAGAAGATGGTCAGCCCAGGGAATGGAAAGTCAGTCGCCGGCTGCGGGTCAAGCCCGGAAAGGCTGAGGAGCTCGCCCGCGATAGCGGGACGGATTCTCTCCCCTACACCAGCACTTTCTACATCAACGATGTGCCCTGTACCCTGAGCGAGCTGCACGAACAACTGGAGGCGATGCACATCTACCCCAACGGCTACAACGTTGTTTTACAAGGGGATGTCACCAGTATCATTTCCATGCACCCCAAGGAACGGCGGCAGATCATCGACGAATTGGCGGGGGTGGCCACCTTCGACCGCAAGATCGCCCAGGCCAACAGCAAGCTGGAGGCGGTACGGGAACAAATTGAGCGCTTTCGGCTCATCGAACAGGAATGGCAAGCTCAAGGAGAGCGGCTGCTCAAAGAGAGCGAAAAGGCCCAACACCATCAGCAACTGCGGCTGCAGTTGCAAACGCTGGAGCAGCAGCAACAGGTGTTGCTTTGGCGGCATTTGCAGGCCCAAGTGGAAGAAACCCAGGCGGCCATTCAGCGGTTTCTGGAAACTCAGGAGCAGGCCACTGCTCAGGTGCGGACCTTGAACGATCATTTGCAACAGGCCGAAGCCGCCCTGACCGAGTTGCAAAGCCGCATCCATGCTCTTGGAGAGGAGGAATACCTGCACCTGCAAGCCCAGATTGCCGCCGCCGAAACACAACGGCAACAGGTCAGCCGACAGATCGCAGCCTGGCAGGAGGAGATCCAGCAAGCGCAGCGCCTACATCAGGAGTGCCAAGCCCAACAGCAGCATCTGCAGGCGGAGCTGGAACACCTGCACAGCCAACAGGAGCAACTGGCCCAAGCCCAGGGATCCCTGCAGGCCCAGGTTCAGAAAGCCCAAATTAGCTTGGAACAGAGCCGCGAACAGCTGCGCGCCCTAGCCCAATCCGCCGATGCCTGGGTGAAACAGCAGCGCTACCTCACCCGCCACATTGAGGAACTCCGCGCTGAACAGGAGCCTCTCCAACAGGAGCAAATTCGCCTGCAAGAGCGACAACGGCAACTGGAACGACAAAGCCAAGAGATCCAGGCGGAGATTGCCCAGATCGAGGCGTGGCTGGGATCCCACCTGGCCCTCACCGCCGAGCTGGAACACACTTGCCGACAGTCGGAAGCTCAGGTTCAAACTTTGGCCCAAGAGCTGGCCCAACTGCAGGCCGGCCTGGAGTTGGATCGCGCCACCCACGAACGCCTGGCCGCCGAGCTGCACGCCAAGCAGCGGCAACTGGACAAATGGGAAACCCGCCGCCAAGTGTTGCAAGAATCCCAGGGATCCCGAGCGACCCAAGCCATCCTGAGTGCCCGTCTGCCGGGGGTTTTGGGGTTGGTGGCCCAGTTGGGGCAGGTGGATCCCCAGTATCAACTGGCCCTGGAGGTTGCAGCAGGCAACCGGCTGCACTTTGTGGTGGTGGAGGATGACACCGTGGCCGTGAGCGCCGTCAACTTTTTGAAACGGGAAAAAGCCGGACGCGCCACCTTTTTGCCCTTGAATAAGCTCCAGCCCACCCGCCCCCCCAGCCCCCTGAAATTGGACGGCCTGATCGACTACGCCATTCGTTTGGTGCGTTTTGAAGAGCGCTACCGGGATGTGTTCGGCTTTGTGTTCGGCTCCACCCTGGTTTTCCAAAGCCTAGAGCTGGCCCAGCCCCACATCGGCAAGCACCGCATGGTTACTCTGGAAGGGGAGCTGTTGGAAACTTCGGGCGCCATGACCGGCGGCAGCGCCCCCCAGCGAGCTGGGATCCACTTTTCTGCCGGCGAACCTTCCGAGGAGGCCGCCTTGCGCTCCCGCTTGGCCGAGCTGGAGGAACTGCTGGCCGCCCTCACCCTGCGCCTACAAGCAGCCCAAGCCCGCGAAAAACAACTGGCCCAAGCCCTGCTCCTGGCTCGCCAAGACGCCCTGCAAGCCCAGCAATATCTGGAGCGGCACCAAGCCGACTGCCAAAAGCAACAGGCCCGCCTGCAACACCTGCAGGGATCCCTGGCGCAACTGCAAGCCGAAAGCCAACAAGCCCAGCAGCGGCTCGACCAGATTCAACTGCGTTGGGATCCCTTGCAACAGCGCCTGGCCGATCTCACCCTCAAGCTCAGCCAACTGGAGGGATCCCCGGTGAACCAGCATTGGCAGCAACTGCAGCAGGCGGTGCAGCAGCAAGAAAGTCGCTTGGCAGAGCTGCAGCAGCAACTGACCCAACTGGAGCGGCAACAGCAGGAGAACTCCGGCCAACAACACCTGAAACAGGCCCAAATCCAGCACCACCAGGAGCGCCTGCAAGAGAGCGAACAGCGCCAAGCCTATCTGCAGGAGCAAATCGTCCAAGCCCAAGCCACCCTTGGCCAAATCCAGCAACACCTTGCCGAGCAACGGCAACAGATGAGCCAGATCGAGGCCCGACTTTCCCACCTGCGCCAAGAGCGAGATCGGCAGGAATTTCAACTGCGGGCTCAACAACAGCAGATCCAACGCCTGGAGTGGGAACGCTACAACGCCCTCACCCAACAACAGGAAAAAGAGGCTCTGCTGGCCCAACTGCAAACCCAACTGCAAGCGGTGGTTCAAGAGCTGCCGGATCCGCTGCCCGACTTGCCCGCCACCCTGACCTTAGACGAGCTGCAGCGGCAAAAACGCAAAATCGAAGAGCAATTGCGATCCCTGGAGCCGGTAAACATGCTGGCCATTGCCGAATACGAACAGACCCAAGCTCGCCTGCGGGATCTCAGCGCCAAACTGGAAACCCTGCACCAAGAGCGCACCGAGTTGTTGCTGCGCATCGAGAACTTTTCCACCCTGCGTCGGCAAGCCTTCTTGGATGCCTTTCATGCCGTCAACGGCCATTTTCAAACCATCTTTGCCCAACTTTCCGATGGGGATGGTCATTTGGAATTGGAAAACCCAGAGGATCCCTTCGCAGGCGGTCTAACCTTGGTGGCCCACCCCAAAGGTAAGCCGGTGCGCCGTCTCAGCGCCATGTCGGGAGGAGAAAAATCCTTGACAGCCCTCAGCTTTATTTTTGCTCTGCAGCGATTCCGCCCTTCCAGCTTTTACGCCTTTGATGAAGTAGATATGTTTTTGGACGGGGCCAATGTGGAAAAATTGGCCAATATGATCTGGCAGCAATCTCGTCAGGCGCAGTTTTTGGTGGTCAGTTTACGCCGCCCCATGATCGAAAAAGCTGAGCACACCATTGGTGTAACCCAGGCCCGCGGTGCATACACTCAGGTGATCGGCCTGACCAAACCCGCCCCTCACCCCAGTTAAGATGTGGCTTGGTTAAGAGCAGAGGGCAAATCCTGAGGTCCCATTAGACTCATTCTAAGAATGGTTTAGGAGTGTCCAAACGCCTGCCATGGTTGCTCTGACTCTGAATCTATCCCCCCTGACAACCCTGAGCCGAGCAGATTTTATTCGGCTTTGTGCCGCCAATCCTGACCTGAAGCTGGAGCGTACCGCTCAAGGAGAATTGGTTATCATGTCTCCAACCGGCGGGGAAACCGGCCACTGGAATGCCGAAATCACCACAGACTTAACCCTTTGGAATCGGCAATCGGGCCGAGGGAAAAGCTTTGATTCTTCC
>NZ_JANSIM010000010.1:0-749 GCF_047502655.1 Synechococcus sp. R5-12
TAGGTTGTGTTGATCTTTCATTTGAGCCAAAAGAGAGCACTGACGAGATAGAGAAAACTCAAGAAGTTCCTGGCCAATTTGTCAAAACGAGAAAATAGATGCCGGTACTGCTTTAACTTATGAAAAAAGCATTCGATTAAATGCCTCTCTTGATACAGATGCTTGTCATAATGCCGCTGCGTCTTTCTATTCCTTTTAGGCGGAATAACCGCTTGAGCTTCCCCTATCTTCTCAATCAACTTATCCGCATCATATCCTTTATCCCCAATTACTTTGGTATCCTTTCTCTGCCAGCCCTCTATCAATTCTTCCCCTTGAGTAATATCGCTCTTTTCTCCGCCAGTTATTCTCAATTCCAGCGGATTTCCCAACCCATCTACACTCACATGAATCTTGGTGCTGTATCCGCCTCGGCTTCTCCCCAAAGCTTGCTCCCCTTTTTTCCGGCAGCACAGGAGTGCGCTCGAACCATGGTTGAATCAATAATGAGATGCTCTAAATCAGGGTCGTCAATAAAATACTTGAACATCCGTTCCCACACTCCAAAACGACTCCACCGGTGGAATCTTTGATAGATGGTGTACCATTTGCCATATCCTTCTGGGAGGTAGCGCCAAGGAGCACCGGAACGGGCTATCCAAAGAACTGCTTCAATAAACTGTTTGCAGTTTGCTTCTTTCCCAATGTTAACTCTCTCTTCTGTCTGTAAAAAAGCCAATATCTTCTGCCATTTGTTTTCATCTAAAAAA
>NZ_JANSIM010000084.1:0-34461 GCF_047502655.1 Synechococcus sp. R5-12
GGTAAGGACTCCGTCCTGCTGACGGGAAGGGTGGCCCGCGCTCTATCCACAGGACGAGCGCCGGGAGGATGTCACGCATCCACCCTAGCTCTGGATTGGGAAGGATGGCCAGCGCTTTTGCACAGGCGCAGCAGGGCACAGTCTCAGTACCCTGGTTGATTGAGTCAATGCAGAGGTGGGATCCCTCTGTTGGGATAGCCGTTAGGGAGGCAGGTTCACGATGCAACTGCGAACAGCTCTGCCGCTGTTGTGCCTTTCTCTCTTGGTAGCTGCTTGCCGGCCCGGCGGGCCACCTCGCAGCATGGGGGGTGAAGGGGGCGGAGAAGGCCAACCCACACCAGTGGCTGTCGGCAGGGTAGAGGAACAGCAAATCGAAGAGACTTCAGAGTTCATGGCCAGCCTCGGATCCCAGCAGGTGGCCAGTATCCGCCCTCAGGTCAGTGGACAGGTGACCCAGGTGTTCGTGCAGCTGGGATCCCAGGTGGCTGCCGGAGCCCCTCTCTTTGAGATCGACAGCCGGCAGCAACAGGCGGCGGTGGCCGGCCAAACGGCGGGGATTGCCGCAGCCCAAGCCAACCTGGAGAGCGGCCGGGCCGTGCTCAGCCAGTTGCGGGCGGATCGGATGCGGCTGGAGGCAGCAGCGGAGTTTGCCCGGGAGCAGCACGAGCGCAACCTGCGCCTCTTGGCCGAGGGGGCCATCAGCCAGGCGCAAGCGGATCAATCCAGCCGCGACCTGCGCCAGGCGGAGGCGGCTTTGGCGGCGCAACAGGAGCAGATCCGCGCTCAGGAGGCCGCGATCTTGCGGGCAGAGCGGGAGGTGCAGCGAGCCCAGGCCGAGGCGGAGCGGCAACAGGTGCAACTGCAGTTTTTCCAGGTTACAGCTCCCTTTGCCGGCATTGTGGGGGATGTTTTGGTGCGGCAAGGGGACTACGTGACGCCTCAGACGGTTTTGACCACCTTGACCCAAACCCAGGCGCTGGAGCTCAACCTCAACATCCCGTTGCAGCGGGCCCCCCAGCTGCGCATTGGCACGCCGGTGCAGATCCTGGATAGCCGCGGCGAGGTGATCGGCAGCAGCCAAATCTCTTTCATTGCTCCCGAAGCCAACGCCGCCACGCAATCGGTGCTGGCCAAGGCTCTTCTGGAGAAGCCTGCCGGCCAGTTGCGCTCGGCCCAGTTTGTGCGGACTCGGGTCATCTGGGAGGAGCGGCCGGCCTTGCTGGTGCCGGTGACGGCGGTGGCCCGCTTGGGGGCGCAAACCTTTGTCTACACGGTGCAGACAACGGAGCCGCCAGCAGAGGGCATGCCCCCGGGGGCGGTGGCGGTGCAAAGGCCGGTGCAGCTGGGATCCATCTACGGAAACAGCTATGAGGTGCTGGAGGGTTTGGAGGCCAATGAGCCAATTGTGCTGAGCGGCCTGCAGAAAATCCGCGATGGCGCCCCGATTGTCGATGAGGTGCTTTTTCAGCAGAGGATGCAGCCACAAGGGGGAGGGAGACCTCCTGGATCCCCGCCCTAGGTCCTCTCTCTCCGGCGGTTTCCCAACTCAGCTATCCCCTTTCACTCCTCACTGCGCTGGACTATGTTTGTTGACTTTTTCATTCGCCGCCCTGTTTTTGCCAGCGTCTGCTCCATCCTGATCGTGCTGGTGGGGGCGGTGAGCATTCCCCTACTGCCGGTGGACTACTACCCACAGGTGGCGCCGCCAGCGGTGAGGGTGACTGCTGTTTATCCTGGGGCCAACGCCGAGACGGTGGAGACGGCGGTAACCAATGTGCTGGAGCAGGAGATCAACGGCGTCGAGGGTATACGGTCTATCGCCTCGGTGAGCAGCAGCAACGGCACCAGCCAGATCACCGTTACCTTCAGCCCGGATCGGGATCTGGACACGGCGGCTGTGGATGTGCAGAACCGGGTGGCGCGGGCCCAGGGCCGGCTGCCGGCGGAGGTGATCCAAAACGGCATCAGCGTGGAAAAGGCCGGCGACAGCGCCTTTGTGCTGGTGTTGGCGCTGCGCTCAGAGGCGGGGGAATACGACGAGCTGTTTTTGAGCAACTACGCGGAGCTGTTTGTGCGGGATGCTTTGCGGCGCATCCGCGGCGTCAGCGATGTCATCATTTTCGGGGAGCGCACCTATGCCATGCGCATCTGGCTGGATCCGACACGCTTGGCCGGCTACGGGCTAACGGCTCTGGATGTGGTGAACGCGGTGCGCCAGCAGAATATCCAGGTGCCTGCCGGCCAAATTGGCAGCCAGCCCAGCCCCCCGGATCAGGAGTTTCAGATCAGCGTCCAGGCCACGGGGCGGCTGTCGCAGCCGGAGGAGTTCGCCCAGATCGTTCTCAAGGCCAACGCCGATGGCAGCTTGGTGCGCATTGCCGATGTGGGCCGGGTAGAGCTGGGGGCCCAAAGCTACGATACGTTCTTCCGCATCGGGGGGCAGGAGGCGGTGGGGATCGCCATCACCCAACAACCGGATGCCAACGCCCTAGAGGTGTCGCGGCAGGTGCGGCAGACGTTGGCGCAGCTGGCGGAGAGTTTTCCGCCCGGCTTGATCTACGAGATCCCTTTCGACGCCACCCTGTTCATTACCGAGTCGGTGCAGGAGGTGATTTTTACCCTGCTGCAGGCTATTGCCCTGGTGGTGCTGGTACTGTTCATCTTTTTGCAAGATTGGCGCGTCACCCTCATTCCCACCGTTACAATTCCGGTGGCGCTGCTGGGGACCTTCGCCTTTGTGCGCCTGTTTGGCTTTTCCATCAACACTTTGACTCTGTTCGGCCTCACCCTGGCCACTGGCTTGGTGGTGGACGACACCATTGTGGTGGTGGAGAATATCTCCCGCTACATCCGCGACCGCGGCATGCGGCCTCTGCAGGGGGCCTCGGCGGGGATGAACGAGGTGTTGGGGGCGGTGATCGCCACGACGCTGGTGCTGCTGGGGCTATTTGTGCCTGTTGCTTTCTTTCCTGGCACCAGCGGTCGCATCTATCAGCAGTTTGCCGTCACCATTGCCGTGTCGGTTTCGCTGTCCACGTTTAATGCCATTACCTTGGCTCCGGCTTTGTCGGCGCTGCTAATTCGCCCCCGCTCAGAGCAGATGTTTTGGCTGCTGCGCTGGTTTGACCGCGCCGTGGAAGGGATCCGAGCGGCCTACTGCCGCCTGCTGGAGCTGGTGGTGAAGCTGCGGCTGTTGGTGGTGACGGGGTTTATTGCCTGTTTGGGCCTCACCTACTGGCTGTTCCAAATTGTGCCGACGGGGTTTGTGCCGGATGAGGATCAGGGCTTTTTCATCACCATTGTCCAGGGGCCGCCGGGGGTTTCCCTCAACTATACCGACAGGGTGATCCGGCAGGCCGCCGCTATTTTGGAGGGGATCCCTGAGATCGAAAATCGGGTGATCGTGGGGGGGTTCAGCTTTACCGGGCCCTCGCCGGGGAATGGGCTGATCTTTGCCACCCTCAAGCCCTGGGAAGAGCGGCGGCGACCGGAGCAATCGGCGCAAGCGATTGTCAACCGGCTATTTGGGCCTTTTTTGGGCGGGATCAGCCGCGCATTGGTGATCCCGATCCTGCCGCCGGCCATTCCGGATTTGGGGGTTGCGGGCGGGTTTACTTTCCAGCTTCAGGATCGGGGGGTGAACGATTTCAACCTCTTGGAGCAGACGGCCAACACCCTGTTTTTTGTGGGCAACTCGCCGCCCCCGCCGGGCCAACCCCTCTTGGGCTTGCGGATTAACCCGCCCACCTTCAACGCCAATTCGCCGCAGCTAGAAGTACAGGTGGATCGGGAGATGGCCCAGTTGTTGGGGATCCCTCTGTTGGATGTCTTCGGCACGCTGCAGACGCTGCTGGGGGGCACCTACGTCAATGATTTCGACCTGTTCAACCGCAACTACCGGGTCTATGTGCAGGCGGATCAAGCATTCCGAGGTAACCCGGAAAGCATCGGCCAGTTCTACGTGCGGGGTGGGCAGGGGCAGCTCTTGCCGTTGAGCACCCTGGTTCAGGTGGAGGAGACCACCAGCCCGGCCATCATCAACCACTTCAACCTCTTCCGCTCGGTGGAAATTCAGGGCAGCGCCCTGCCGGGCTTTAGCTCAGGGCAAGCGATTCGGGCTATGGAAACTCTAGCCGCCCAGTTGTTGCCGCAGGGGTTTGGCTTCGAGTGGTCGGGCCTGTCGCTGGAAGAAATCGAGTCGGGAGGACAGGCGCCGCTGATCTTTGCTTTGGGCTCGGTGTTCGTCTTCCTGGTGCTGGCGGCGCAATTTGAGAGCTATGTGGATCCCTTGATCATTTTGTTGGCGGTGCCGCTGGCGGTTCTTGGGGCTCTTTTGGCGCAACTGCTGCGGGGCTTGACCAACGACGTCTTCTGCCAAGTCGGGTTGGTGATGTTGATCGGGCTGGCCAGCAAAAACTCCATCTTGATTGTGGAGTTTGCCAACCAGTTGGTTGCCCAAGGGATCCCACTGCTCAAAGCTGCCACCCAAGCAGCCGAGACGCGCTTCCGCGCCATTCTGATGACCGCCCTGAGCACTATCCTGGGTATTTTCCCTCTGGCAGCGGCCACGGGCGCAGGGGCAGCCAGCCGTCAGTCGCTGGGCACGGCGGTGATCGGCGGCATGTTCGTCTCGACAATGCTCAGTTTGCTGGTGGTGCCGGTGCTCTATGTCGTGATCAAGGGGATCCAGGTGCGAATTTTGGGGGGATCCCCTTCGCCTGTGGATCTGGCGCATCTGCCCCCACCGGAGGATCCCAAGGATCTGCTGCCTGGTGGCGACAGCGTTGGGTAGCAAGAGGGATCTGCTTGCTTCTTCTCTTCTGGCGGAAAAGCGAGTGGGGGAAGGGGGCACCTTTCATCCACTGCAGGCCCTGTCTTCGAGCAGTTCGGACTCGGCTTCGCTGGGCATTTTTTCCCAGAACTGAGCCAGGTGTTGCAGGCCCACAAAGCCCAACTGCCAGAGGATCAAGGCTAGAGGGCCGTGCTGCTGCCGCTGGATCTTCAGGGCCAGAGCCAGTTGTTTGGGCTTGAGGAGCTGTTGCTGCTCAGCAAACTGGCAGAACTGTCGATCCCATTGGCTAAGGGCTTGTAAATCCGGCAGGGTCGGTTCCATAGGTTTGGCTGGGCAGGAAAGGATTGAATGTCGAGGATCGGGATCCTCGTACTGATTCTGGGGATCTTCTTGCGGATCCCTTGCAACAGGTTTCTTCCAGGGTATGTGACCACCCAGGCCCTCCCAAGGCCGGTTAGGGCAGAGAGGACTGAGCTTTGTCGCAAAGCTGGCTTATAGATCCTGGCAGGACGGTCTATCCCCAGGGGTCGTCGTCGAAGGGACTATCTGACCAATAGCCACTCTGCTGGGGTGGAGGGGGCTGTTGGGGGAGAGGAGGCGTGTAGGCAGGGGGTGGCGTTGGGATGGGGGTGGGTTTTTCCAGATCCTCAAGTCGAGGCAGGTCGGCGGGCTTGGGCTCGACACCAAGGCTTCTCAGCTTGGCTTGCGTTTCTTGCACTTGAGCATTGAGCTCTTCCAGGTAGGCGCGGTAGTGGTTGGCAGCTTCCAGGTACTGCTTGGCTTTCTTTTCGTTTTCCCGGACGACCGCCTCCAGTTCTTTGGTGCGAACGGTGTAATCGGCCTCTTGATTGGTGAGGTTTTCGATGGCTTGGTTGAGTACAGCCCGCCGTCGCTCCAGTTGGGCTACAATTTCCGACAACTGTCGTTCTCGCTCGCTAAGGCTGCGTTCCCGGTTTTGAGTTTGTTCCAGTTGAAAGCTGGCCTGGCTGAGCTGCTCTCGCAAATACATCACCTGGGGCTCCGTCTCGTTGCGTTCCTGTTGCAACTCAAAGACCCGCGCTTCCAAGTGATCTTTTTCCTGCTGCAACACTTCCCGCTCGTTCAAAAGACGGGTGTAGAGCTGGTTGAGAAAGTCCACCTCCATCACCACTTGGCTAAGCTGAGTGGCGTATTCCCCAACCAAAGCCAACTCCCGAGCGAGGTTTTGGGTTTCACTGGTGGCTTGATCGGTGAAAAACTGGGGAAGTTGGGTGGTTTCTCTGAGGCGTTGGGTAAATTGCTTGAAGCGGAAAGAAAAGTTGCTCGCCATTGCCGGTGCGGTAGCCTCGAAGATCAGGGGAATGCCGATGGTTGGATTTCACAGGGCTTGGATTGCTTCCAATCTACTTGGATTGCTTCCAATCTAACATTGAGCTACAGCTTTTGCGGAAGCTTGCCTTAGGTGGGATCAGGGGGAGTTTCAGGGGCCGGCATGGCAACTTCCCCAGAGGGATCCCGCTTCTCGGATTCCGGCTGGGGGTTTTCTGCCGCTCTGTTTTTATCCTTGTCTTTTTGGTCTTTCGAGGTGCCTTCTGAATCTTGGCCGGAGATGCGGCGCAACAGCCGTTGCAGGAGTGGGCTGCGGCGATCGCCAATGACGGAGAAGCGGCTTTCGATCTCTTCGACGGGGACGGGATCCATTTGGGCCAGCTCCGGCTCGCTGAGGAGGAGTACCCGTATCGTTGCAATGGGGATCTGCAAGAATAGGTTGGATCCCCAAAATCCAAAGGCAGCTATGGCTAGGCCTGCCAGACGGGTGCCGTTGCCAGGGGTGAGCGGGGCAAAGAGGGGGGCAAAGTCGTAGAGGCGCTCACCGACTTCCAGCATCAGGATTGCCGCCAACAGCGTCAAAATCTTATGTTCGGGGCTGAGGAAGGCGGCCAAGATGCGGCGCTGCTCGAGGGTGAGTTCTTCTGGGGGGACAGAAGCCACCCACACGCTAAAGATGTCAAACGGTTTGCGCCACTGCATAGCAAAGACCGGCCCAATGCCCACCACGGCCACCCAAGCCTGCTCCGCCCCCACCGGCAGGAGGGGATCCCCTGTGGCCAGCCCGATCAGGGTCAGCCCCACCCACAAGGGGAAGAGGAGGATGCCGGCGGCATGGATCCAGAGGAAAGGTTCCTGCCAATGGCTGCGCATGGGGAGATGCCAAAAGGGACAGGGGAGAGCAGGGCTAGGGGCGGGATTTGTCCACCACTTCCAATTCTGTGAGGCGGAAGGTGACTAATTTGTCCCAGTTGCCGCCTTCAAAGAGGACAGCGGCATGGTTGTCGGTAACCCGCTGTACCTGGCCCTCGAAGCAGTAGTAGGTGTCGTTGGGGTTGATGACCCGCACGGCAACGCCGGGGTAGATCGGGGGAAGGGCTTCGAGGAGGTTTGGGGTTGGAGTCGTGTTCACGTTTCAGCTATCCTCTTTTTTTGCAGAAGCTCTGCCTTACTATTATGGGGGAAAGCCCCTCTCTTGCCGAGTCTCCCCCTCGTTGAGCTTCTTCCCACAGCGGTTCGCCGAGGGTTGGGCAATGGCTGAGGTGTGGCTGCCAGCCCGCTAACACGAAAGGGGCCTGCACTGCGACTTCGACGGTCAATCCAGCTCCAGCTCAAGGCCCTAGACCATGGCTACCGGCGCACAGTCTTCCCCCTCCCAAATCTGGCATGTGTTGGTGATCGATGATGAACAAGGACGGCGGGCTGTGGCCCTCAGTGCTGCCACCTATTCCATCGGCAGGGATCCCAGCAATGCGATTGTCATTCATTCGGCGGCGGTTTCCCGGCAACACGCGCTGCTGCTGCGGCTACCCCAAAAAGATGGCCAGTATACCTACCGGCTGCTGGACGGCAATATCGAGGGCAAGCGCAGCACCAACGGCGTCTCGGTGAATGGGCAGAGATGTTTGAGCTGGGATCTCAAGGATGGGGATCAGATCCTGTTGGGGGATCGGGTGCGGATGCAGTACTGCATTCGTTGGTTGTCGGACGAAGATTTTCAGCAGTATCTCCAGTCTGTAAGCTTTCGCAGCGTGAAGGCGGAGGTGGTGGATCGACGCTCCACAACACTGCAGCGGTTTGATCCGCCCTCGATGCAGGCAATTTTGTCCCAAGAGGAGACGACGGAGAAGATTGAAGGCGTGAGGCCCCGACGTCGCCATCCGCTGCGGCTGCTGTTCCAGACCCTCTGGGGGCGTTTGAGGGGAAAGCTGAGATAATTTAGCCCTCAGGAATGCCCACCCGTTCTGAGTCTGGGAGCGATGACGCGGTCTCGTCGGCGCCGCCTTTGCGCTCTTGCTCTGACGCTTCTGCCTGCAAGTCCAGGAGGGAGGGGGAGTTGGCTTCCCCAATCAACACTCCCCGCAGCCAGAGGGGAGCGACAAAGGTGGTGGCAATCACCATGACGATAATGCTGACATCGAGGGCATCGGAGAGAACCCCACTGGCGGCCCCCACACCGGCAAACACCAGGCCCACCTCACCCCGGGGAATCATGCCCACTCCGATGGCGTAGCGGTTGATGCCCGGCTTGCCAAAGGCCCCCAAGCCCGCTGCTAGCTTGCCCACAATGGCAACTCCGATCAAGAAGACGGCAATGATCAGCCCCTCTCGGTTGACGGGGAGGGTGGGGTTGAGTACGGCAAGGTTGGTTTTGGCCCCAACGCAGACGAAGAAGATGGGCAC
This sequence comes from Synechococcus sp. R5-12, assembly GCF_047502655.1. NCBI lineage: Bacteria > Bacillati > Cyanobacteriota > Cyanophyceae > Synechococcales > Synechococcaceae > Synechococcus > Synechococcus sp. R5-12. The sequence goes on from NZ_JANSIM010000084.1 coordinate 8,504, forward strand.
CAGTAGGTCGGAAATGGGCTTGATCTGTTCTTCCAGCTCTTGCCGTTTCTCGGTTTCGGCCAAGATTAAGCCAGCGGCAAAGGCGCCCAAAATCGCTTCTAGATGAATGATTTGCCCCACATAAGCCAGCAGAAAGGCCAGCACAAGGGCGGGCAGAAGGGGGTTACCTCGGGTCTTCAGGCTGTTGAGAAGGGCCACAAAGTAGGGGCTGAGAAGGCGCCCCAAAACAATGGAGCCGACCAAGAAGACGATGGCACTGAGGATGATGATGCCAATATCGGAAAGGTTGACTTCTCCGTTTTTGGCCAAGCCCGCCACTACGGCCAAGATGATGATGCCCAACACGTCATCCAAGACGGCGGCACCAATGATCACTTGCCCCTCTGGGGAGGTGAGTTTTTGCAGCTCGGCCAAGACGCGGGCGGTGATGCCGATGCTGGTTGCTGTGAGGGCAGCGCCGGCAAATATGGCGGGGATAACGGGCACATGAAACAGGTAGAGCAAGCCCAGGGTTCCGGCCAGGAAAGGCACAGCGACCCCGATGACGGCTACGGCTGCGGCTTGAGGGCCGACCCGCAACAGCTCGGCCAGATCCGACTCGAGGCCGATTTCAAACAAGAGGATGATCACCCCGATCTCGGAGAGGATGTCGATGATCTGGCTTTGGGAGGAGAACACCTGTACCAGGGATCCCTCGTCGAGTCCGGCAGTGGCTTGCAGAAATTGCATCAGTGCTGAGGATTGAGCCAAGGTGTGCAGCTCTTGGCCGGAAACTTGTCCTTCCGGGAAGACCAACAACCCCAGCGCGGAGGCCCCTACCGCGACGCCCCCCAGCAATTCTCCCAGCACCGGCGGAAAGCCGAGGCGAACGGCGATTTCTCCGGCAATACGGCTGGCCAGATAGATGACCACCAGAGCCATCAGCACCGCCGCCAAGATCAGGGGTAAAAGATTGGCAGCCCCTTCCGGTTCAAGGGGGGCAGCGGCTTCAACAGCAAGCAACACTGAATCTAGGTTGTTCAACAGCAAGATCTCACCCTCAAATGATGAACAGCTTTTTGTCTCGGGCCGGCCCTGGTGGGAACGCTGCCGTTCCCATTCCTTTCGCCCTTCTGCTGGAAGACTGTTACAGAAGCTAACCTCCCTTGGGAACTGTTGGCAACGCCCAGGTAGGCACTCTTATACTCCAGATAATTGATACTTATCTGGAGTATTGTCTCCACAGACGTTCCCATGAGCAGGACGAAGCCCTTACCACTTCCTCTCCTGGAAAACCCCTCAGAACCGGCAATCCAGGACAAGCTGCTCCTCAGGAGGAAGCCTCGCCTTGGCCCGGTGCAGGGTTGGATCCATCCAAATCGGACGATGGCCCAGACAGATCCAGAGGATTAAAGCGGTTCATGGCTGTCCTCAGTCCCTCTTGCCAGCAGCACTCCACGGCCTCTACCGCCACATCCAACACCCGCTCCAGCACCTCTTGTTCTGCAGGCGCAAATCCCCCCAACACATGCCCGACCACATCTTGGCTGCCCCTGGGTTTGCCCACCCCCAAACGCAGCCGCGGAAACCCTTCGCTCCCCAAGTGCTGAATGATGGACTTCATGCCGTTGTGCCCACCGGCAGAACCGGATCCCCGCAGTCGCAGACGACCCAGCGGCAAGTCCATGTCGTCGTACACCACCAGCACAGAGGCGAGATCTAACTTGTACCAATCCAGCACCGCCCGCACCGATTGGCCGGAACGGTTCATGTAGGTTTCCGGCTTGAGCAAGCGTCGCTTTCCTCCCAGGGCAAACCCTTCTCCGTAGCTACCTTGGAATCGCTTCTCCAAAACCAACGGGATCCCCCAGCGCTGCGCCAGCCGATCCACCACCATAAAGCCGCAATTGTGGCGGGTATTGGCGTATTGAGGGCCGGGATTGCCCAGGCCCACAACAAGCTGCAGGGAAATCTCATCGGTTCCCTTGGGCTTGACCTGGGTCACAACGTTTCTCGCCTCCTCGAGCTAAAGTAAGGCATCGCTGCTTTGAGTGGTGTTGGCGTGTTTTTGGGCTGCTGGTCGCCCCGAAGGTGTCAGATACCCAGCCGGACTGAGTCGGGACAGCGGTGAGGATCCCTGGGGGCAAATGGCTCGCCGCCCATGACTCTGCCATTGTTTATTGTCAACGCTCATTGTGAACGCTTCTGACCAACCCTGCTATGAGCCTGCCCACCCCCTTCGGTCTTCATCCCAGCACAACCGAATTCGATGCCTCGGATGCCCTGCGCCTCAGCCAGCGTCTGATTCAGGTGGGGATTGCCCTCTCCTCAGAAACAGATCTGGGGCGGCTGCTGGAGTTGATCGTTGCTCAAGCCCGAGAACTGACCCACTGTGATGGGGCCAGCCTCTTTGTCCGAGAGGGGGAGGAACTGCGCTTTTTCGTGGTCAACCGCCATGAGGAGCTGCGGGATCTGCGCCTGCCCCTCAGCCCTTCCAGCATTGTGGGCTATGTGGTGCTCACCGGGGAGAGCCTGAATCTGCCAGATGTCTACCACCTGCCCGCCGATCAGCCCTATGCTTTTAACCCACAGGTGGATCGGCAAACCGGCTATCGCACCCGCTCCTTGCTCACTGTGCCCATGCGGGATCCCTCAGGAAAGATCCTCGGCGCCCTACAACTGTTGAACCGCCTAAAGCCGGATCACCCCACCCCCCTAGCTCCTGACCAAGTGGCCGAGTGGAGCCAACCTTTTTCTGAGCTGGAAGTTAGCGTGGCAGAAGCCCTAGCCTCCCAGGCGGCGGTTGCCTATCAAAACGTCCAATTGCGGGAAGAACTCAAATCTGCCCACTTCGAGACCATCTTCTGTCTGTCTGTGGCCGCAGAATACCGGGATCAAGATACCTCCTTTCACCTGAAGCGGATGAGCAACTACTCTCGCATCATCGCCAAGCACTTGGGCCTATCCAGCCATGAGCAAGAGCTGATCTTCTACGCCAGTCCCATGCACGATGTGGGCAAAATCGGGATCCCGGATGCCATCTTGCAAAAGCCGGGGCGCCTGACCCCAGAAGAACGGCAGATCATGAACCGTCACCCTGAGATTGGTTATGAGATCCTCAGCAAGTCCGACTCCGAGCTGATGAAAAAGAGCGCCATCATCGCTCTGACCCACCACGAGAAGTTCGACGGCAGTGGGTATCCGCGCGGCCTCAAAGGAGAAGGGATCCCTCTAGAGGGACGGATTGTGGCCTTGGCCGATGTCTTCGACGCCTTGGCCAGCCGTCGCCCCTACAAAGAAGCCTGGGCTTTGAATGAGGTCTTTCAGTTTGTAGAGGACAACAGAGGCAGCCATTTCGATCCGCAAGTGGTGGCCGCCTTTAACCGAGGACGCAGCGAAATTCTGGAAATCTACCACCGCTATCAAGAAACCCGCTAAATCCAGCTCCAGATCAATCAGGGATCCAAGATACCAACCCAGAACATTCAGCTCCAAAGGGATCCGTCCCAGCAAACCGCAAAGAAGGGATCCCAGGCCATCCTTTCCGTACAATCCCGCAGAATCTTATGGGCAAAAGGTGGGATCCCAGGGCAAACTGAAGGTGGTCGATTTTCTGCACAAATTACCCCATTGAAGGCCGATCTAGAGCCGACTTTTTGTGTTCCTCTACACATCAGTCTCCAACCCATCTGTACCCAACGTGTGCCGAGGATCCCTGTGATGGCTACCCTGACAAATCCACCCACTCCTACCCTATCGATCAACACCAAGCTGCGCGATTTGGCCTTGGTGGAGTTTCAGGTGAGCGAGTCCACCCCTTGTGAGAACGTGGTGCGCCGCCTAGAAGATGACAGCAGCCTTTCAGGAGTCATCGTGCTGGACGAGCGGTCACAGGTGCGGGGAATGTTGACCCGCCGCGCCATTTTGGAGTGGATGCTTAGCAAGCCCTACGGCCTGGATGTGTTTTTGAAGCGGCCCATCAGCTCCATGGTAGAGTTCCATAGCCGGGATTTTCTCTTGCTCCCCGGCGACTGCGATGTCATCCAAGCAGCCGACCGAGCTTTCCAACGGCCCGAAGAGACCATCTATGACCCCGTGGTGGTTCAACTGGGATCCCAGGACTACCGCCTTCTCGATGTGCCGGTGTTGTTGGTGGCCCAGGCCCAGGTGCATCTGGCCACCCAGCGCAAGCTACAGGAGCAGCAGGAAGAGATGAAAAGGATCTTGGCAGAGCTGGAGCAGGAAAAAAACCGCAGCCTCCAGTATGCCCGGGATCTGGAGCGACAAAAAGCCGAGATCCTCAGCCAAAACCTGGCCCTAGATATGGAACGTCGCCGGGCCCAACAGCGCTCTGAGGAGTTGGCTTGCCTTAACGCCCGCATCATCGAGATTAGCTCGATCCTCTCGGAGAAGGGCAAATCCACCTTTGCCGCCACCTTTGCTGGGGTAGAAGCGGTGCGCACCCTCTTCCAGGAAATTGCCGACAACAACCAGGAGCTATCCCGCGAACTCAAGGAGATCAACACCATCGTGGATTTGATCGTAGAGGTGGCAGGATACATTCGCCTGCTCTCTTTCAATGCGGCTGTAGAGGCCAACCGCAGCGGTGGTGCCGGTGGCTTTGGAGCCATTGCCCAGGAGATCCGCAAATTGGCCGGGCGAACCACTGAGGCCAGCAACCGTATTCGCAGCTTGGCAGAGCGTATCCAGCGCCAGAGCCAATCCACACTGCAATCGGCCCAAAGCAGTGCTGAGGTGGTGCAATCCCTTTACCAGCAGGCCCAGTCAGCCCAGTTGGCCCTGGAAGAGCTGCAAACCCTGTTGGAACGAGCCCAGATCTAGCCTCCCTTTTGAGATTCTTCTGGATCCTGAGAGCCTGAGGTTGCCATGGTGGCTAGGGGGCAGCTTTCCCCTCTCGAATCTCATAAGTATAAAATTGCCCAGCCACGGCGAGGGTTTCAAAGTGGTAGGTGGGCAAGGAGATCCCCAGTGGGCCAAAGTTGAGCAACGACAAATCGGTGGTGTAGAGGCTGAAAAGGATAAAATTCTGCCGGCGGGTTTGGCGCATGAACAGAGCTTCTAGTTCGGGCTGGAGCTCTCGGACAAGGGCATGACATTCCTCAATCAAAGTGACCAAGAAAGACGGGATCTGAGCGCAGTATTCCCGCGTAGCGTAGGCGGCCAGTTGTTGCCCTGCATGGGTTCTGTACTCTTCTAAGGTGGGATTGGTGATGGCCAAAGCAGCCACTCCTCCCGCCAAAACCAGCCCGGAAAGCAAGGAAAAGACCTTCAGCATCGCAGCCTCCGAAACCGAATTCTTTATTCTGCTATAGGCTTGAGCCACCTCAACAGGGATCTTTCGGCAGAAGCCAAAGGACTCCGTCCTGCCTCTGGCGGGGTTGTTGCTATGGACAAGGGATCGCAATGCTGTTGCAATGGGAACGGCCAGGAACTGCCCCACAGAAGGGCTCCATCCCTTGATTGAGTTGCCGGCCCACAGGTTAGGATGGGATCCGACGCGCAAACAGCTTGCTGCTCTCTATGGAACTTGCCGATCTAAGACGCACCCTAGAATCGCTCACCTTGCGCCTGAGCAACGCTCAGGACTATCTTTGACCTGCCCCACTTGGAGCAACAGATTGCCATCCTAGAGCAAGAAGCCTCGCAGCCGCAGTTTTGGAATGATGTAGAGGCAGCCCGCCGCCACCTGCAGCAGCTCAACAGCCTCAAAGCCTCCTGGGATCAGGTGCATCGCTGGAAGGATCGCCTAGAAGATGCCGTCAGCGCCCTTGAGCTGCTCCAAGAAGAGCCCGATCCGGAACTCTTAGCCGAGACAGCGGGATCCCTGGCAGTGGTGGAGCGGGAGTTGGGCCAGTGGGAGCTACAGCAACTGCTCTCCGGTCCCTACGACCAAAACGGTGCCATCCTCACCATCACCGCCGGCGCAGGGGGAACCGACGCCCAGGACTGGGCGGAAATGCTCCTGAAAATGTACACCCGCTGGGCCGAAAACCAGGGCTACAAGGTCAGCCTCTCGGAATACTCCGAAGGTGCCGAAGCCGGCATCAAGTCCGCCACCCTGCTGATCGAAGGCCCCTACGCCTATGGTTATCTCTCTGCCGAGAAGGGTAACCACCGGATGGAGCGCATCAGCCCCTTCAACGCCAACGGCAAACGGCAAACCAGCTTCGCCGGCGTAGAGGTGATGCCGATCCTGGAAGAGGAAAGCGAGTATGAGCTGAAGATGGAAGATCTGGAGTTCGAGACCTCCCGCTCAGGTGGGGCAGGTGGCCAAAACGTGAACAAAGTGGAAACAGCAGTGCGGGTGATCCACAAGCCCACCGGCATTGCTGTGCGCTGTACCGAAGAGCGCTCCCAACTGCAAAACAAAGAGCGGGCCATCCAGATCTTGAAGGCCAAGCTGATCGAGATGGAAGAAGAAAAACGCAGACAAAAGCTGGCCGAGATCCGCGGCGAGATGGTGACTCAGGGCTTTGGGGGGCGTATTCGCACCTACACCTTCGATCCCTACAAGCTGATCAAAGATCACCGCACCAACGCCGAAACCTACAATGTCGAGGCCTTTATGAACGGCGAGCCGGAGGAGCTGATGCATTTTATCCAGGCCTATCTGCGGCAGGAATACGCCAAACAACAGGCCGCCGCAGTCTAGGGCCGGCTGTAGCGCTCCCACACCGCCTGCATGAGGGCAGCCCGCTCCTGGGCTGAGAGCTGGGTCAAGGTCAGGGGATCCCCTTCCTGGAAAAACTCCCCTACCCCCCATCCCACGGCCCGGGGAGAGGCGGTTTTGGCTTGCAGGGATCCCGCCCAAGCCAACCCGTGCCAGGCGCCGATGGGAGTCTCCAGCGCCGAAGAAAAGACCAGATCCAGGCCGGGATGGCGGCTGAGATACTCTCGCAGCGCAATGCAGGAGCCCACCAGAGACGGCTTCACCACCAGGATCCCTTTCCATCCTGACCGATGGATCGCTTGCAACTGCTCCAGGCAGGCCACCGATTCATCCAAAGCAATGGGGGTTTGGTACTGGCGGCTGAGCTCCACCAAATGGGCGTGCTGATCCGGCGGCAGAGGCTGCTCCAAAAACTCAATCTTGACTGGCGAGTCCTGGTTAAGCCGATCACAAACCATCAGCCACCGGTGGGCCTCCGCAAGCGTTAACCCCCCATTGGCATCCAAACGCAGATGGGATCCTGGTGGCAACCGCTCCAGCCATTGCTCCAGCTTCTCCAACTCCTGCTGCATGGGATCCCTCCCCACCTTGAGCTTGTACACCGACCGCGTGAGTGGGACGGAGTCCTTGTAGGAGTCCTTGTAAGATTCCGGCGGCAGGGTCTCCCCCAAAAGTTCACAGAAAGAGAGTAGAGAGAGATCCTTGTTCAACCAATCGGGATCCCGACAGGCCAGCCAAGCGCCTTCCAACCCAAACCGGCAGGCCGGCAGTGCTTCTGGGATCCCCAAAATATGCGCCTCCGACAAAAGAGGGGGCAGCTGCCGACAAAACGCCAGAGCCTGCTCTAAGGTCTCGCTGCCAAACCAAGGGATGGGAGCAATTTCCCCATATCCCTGACAGCCTGTCTCCCGATCTGTAAGTCGGATCAGGATCCCTTCGCGCACGGACCACAGTCCGTGGTGGGTACGCAGGGGCCGCCGAAAGGGACGCCAGTAGGGGCAAAACGCAAAGGAAAACCGCTTTTCCAGCCGCCCAAGCGGCACGGATCCCTCTTTTTGGGTATCCCCTGCAGATGATCTGCTGTGCCTACCAACCACAAAAAGCTCAAGCAAGATAAAGAAAGGAAAAACGCCAGTTTTCTCAGAGGGCTGCTATTCAGAAACGATCCCCATCGTTTTCTTGGACATCTCGAGATTGACCCACAATCGTGACCTCAATCCAGAGTTATGGTTACTTCAGGCCAGGGTGAGACACATGGGCTCCTAAAAAAAGCTTTCCGGCACTGCGCATTCAACATTTTCAACATTTTTTATTTAGGTGTTTTATTGAGGTGTGGGCGCAATGTCCCCGTTTGAATCGAAATGGCCATGTTTGCCAGATCTTAGTTTTCCTCATGGTTTGCTCAGCTTAAAACACCAGCTCAACCTCTGCCAAGGCGGCTTCCGGCCCCACCAGAGCAATGGCCGGGGGGGTCAGGTAGGTCTTTGCGGCTTGGTGGAGCTGCTCTGGGGTGAGCTGCCTGACCCTCTGCAAATACTGCCGGTCAAACTCCATGCCCAAGCCCAAAATCTCGTACCAGCCCACCAGTTGGGCCACCTGGGCATTGGTTTGTTTGCTGAGGGCGTATTGGCCCAGAAGTTTGCGCTGCGCCATTTCCACCTCTGCCAGGTCGAGCGGATTGGCCTGCAGACGGTGGATTTCTGCTTGTAGGCGTTCCAGAGCCACCTGGGTGTTCTCTGCTGCAGTGCCCATGTAAACCCCAAAAGGGGCGGGATCCCGACGGGTGGCAAAAAAAGCCGAGACCTCATAGGCCAGGCCACAGCGCTCCCGCAGTTCCACGAACAGACGGCTGGACAGACCGCTCCCCAAGTAGGTGGCCAGCAACTTCAGGGCCGGATAATCCGCAGAAGCAGCAGGGGATCCGCGAAACCCAATCAAGATTGTTGTCTGCTGAGTGGGCTGGGGCAACCTCAGCAGTTGGGGATCCCTCAGAGGGGGCAGGGGAACATCCCGATCCTCTGGAGAGGGGCCGGGAACAACCCAGTCCCCCAAAGCCGCTTCCACCTGGGCAGCCATTTGCTCCGGCGGCTCTGGGCCGATCACCACCATCACCATTCCATTGGGACGACAGTAGGCCGCGTGATAGGCCACCAAATCCTCGCGGGTCAGGGATCCCACCGTCTCCAGCCGTCCCAACCCCGGCAGGGCGTAGGGATGATCCCCATAGAGGGCCTGTCGCACCTGATCGAAAGCCAGGCTGAAAGGCCGTTCCTGCTGGGCGCGAATGGCTTGCAGCATCAACCCCTGCTCTCGCGCCACCTCCTCTTCAGGAAAACTGGGATCCCGCAGCGTCTCCGCAAGCAAATCCAGCAACTCCGGGAAATCGGCAGCCACACAGCGCAGGCTCACCTCGAAAGAGTCGGCAGAACTGTCCACCGATAGCGAGGCTCCCAGCGATTCCACCGCAGCAGCAATGGCCTGGGAGTTGCGCCGATGCGTGCCTTTGGTGAGGACAGCCGCCATCAAGTGGCTCACCCCCGCCTGTTGCGGCCGCTCTGCCCGGCTGCCGCCGCGGAAAAAACAGTGGGCAGCTAAGATCTCCACCGTTGGGTTCTGGCCCAGCAACAGCGTGATGCCATTGGTCAAAAGGACGCGCTGTAAACGGCCACGTTGGGTGGCAAGCAGAGCAGAGTTCATGCAGGCAAGGGATCCCGTCCAAAATCCGAAAGTCAAGAGTCCGGAGCGCCAAGGCGGCGCTTAACGGCAAGCCAGTTGCAGCTCCGAGGCCATTGCTGGATCGAGGGCAGTCGGCTTGAGAACGGTGACTACATAAGCCTCCGGAGACAAGTACTGCTGGGCCAACTCCCGGATCTGAGCCGGAGTAAAGGATTGCACCAGCTCCAGGTACTCTTGAATGCGTTGCACCCCGCCCAACGTCTCGTAGTAGCCATAGATGCCCGCCAATTGGCTGGGGGACTCGGCGGAGAACAGAAACTCATGGATGAGCATACGCCGGGTGCGATCCAACTCTGCTTGGCCAATGCCATCCTGCTGCAGCTTTTCGATCTCGTGCAGAATCGTCGCCTCCACCCGCGCCACATCCTCCGGCTCCAGCTGAGCGCCGATACAAAACAGTCCCCCCTCCTTCAGCACCAGCGAAGAACAGCCAATGGCCCTCACCCAGCCCCGCTGTTCCCGCAGCAGATGCACCAGCCGCGAAGTACGGCCATCTCCCAGCACAGAAGCCAACATCTCCAGGCCACAGGCTTGTTGCCAATCGTCAATGCCAACGGTAGGCCAGGCCAATTTCAGACGGGCTTGCTCCAAGCGGGCATGGTCGCTCTCCCGGCGCAGGATCCCTTGGGGACGAGGCTGGGGCGGGATGGGGGGGCTGGCCGGTGCTGGCCCAGCAGCAGAGCTGCCAAACTGCTCCTCCACCAAGGCCAACGCCCGCTCGGGATCGATGCCACCCGTCACCACCACCGTCATGGATTCAGGCCGATACCAAGCGCGGTGGTAAGCGCGCATCACCTCAGGGGTCAGTTGCATCAAGCTTTCCGGTGTGCCCAACACCGGTCGTCCATAGGGATGCTCCCCATAGGCGGTCTCCATCAAGAGTTGATAGGCCGTGTAGTCCGGGTTGTCGGCGGCGCAGCGAATTTCCTCCAGAACCACCTGCCGCTCCCGCTCAAACTCTGGATCCGGGATCCCGGCCCGCAAAACCACCTCTGCCAAGTAGGGCAAGGTATCCGCTAGGTCAGCAGCAGCCACCGTAATGTAGTAATGGGTGTAGTCTTGGCCGGTGGCAGCATTGGTAACTCCGCCCCGTCCTTCCACGGCCCAATCCAGCTCACCAGGGGCCAGCCGCTCGCTGCCCTTAAACACCATGTGTTCCAAAAAATGGGATATGCCCAGCCACTCCGGCGGCTCATGGCGTCCGCCTGTCCGTACCCAGACATCAACGGTTACAGAATCGGCAATGGGGATGGGATGAAGGATAACGCCTAACCCGTTGCTCAGTCGGTGGGTGTAGGCGGGCAAAAGACGAGGAGAGCGGTTCAAAATTCTTAACTGATGGAGAACAGTCTTAATTGTAGATGGAGAGGGTCTCCCGGAAATAGTATCTGAGACTACTTTTCTTGGTCTTCTCTCCCCGGCTTGCGGAGGCAAAACGCTCCGCCCCTTTTGGGGAACCTTTTGTGGAAGAGGAAGAACCTAGGCGCCTTGGGCCGCTCCCTGTCCAGACATCCCCCTAAGGCTCATTGCGCAGATCCGGGGATCCCTGCCAAGCCAGACTGGGGGATCCCTCTCCGGCCAGATTGTCCTCCACCTGAAATCCAGGGGGCCACTCTTGGCTGTCTCGAACCCGCTGCACCACCTCTTGGGGCAGCACGACCCCCAACTGCCGGGCAGCCATGGCCACCACATCCCCCCGGTCGATCAAGCCAGCAATGGCGCCGGTGGGCGTGAAAACCAAAATGCGGCGGGGTTCTGCCTGGCGCATCATCTGAATTACCTGGGGAATGGGGGTCTCTTCTCGTACCCCCTGCAGTTGCTCCATCGGCTTGAGAATAGCCTTGAGGGTGAGGCGATCCCACTGGCTGCGCTCGATGTCGTTGAGCAATTCTGGCCTGACCAGCCCACGGTAGCGGCCATCTTCCTCAGCAAAATAAACGTCCGCCGGTTGAGTTGGGGCTTCCGGCCTGAGAGAAGAAGGCACCAGATAGCGATCCACAAACTCCCGCAGGCTCATGTTCGCGTCCAAAACCCGAAACTGGCGGGTCATCACATCTGCAGCTTTCAGGCGGGCCAGCACCTGCTGCAGTTGCGCGTACTGGCTGTAGCGGCGGGCGGTGTTCAAAATAAACAGGCCGATCAACCCCACCCAGAGGCCGTTGAGGCTCCCCCAAAATACCACCAGCAGACCTAGCCCCACCAAACCCCAGCCCACCCCCTGGCCGGCTCGGGCCGCCCACAGCATACCCTTTTGCCGATCCCCTGTCCAACCCCAGATGGCCGCCTTGAGCATTTGCCCCCCATCCAGAGGCAGGCCCGGCAGCAGGTTAAACAGGGCAATCGTCAGGTTGATGGCAGCCAAGCTGGTGAGGGTTGAGGCCAGCATCGACTCCGGCACAGCCCAAGCCCGGGCCACGCTGAAGAAAACAAACAGACCCAAGCTGAGGAGAGGGCCTGCCACCGCCACGCAAAAAGCCCCAAGGGGGCGGGGAACTTCCCGCTCAATCGCCGCCATACCCCCAAAAATAAATAGGGTTATCGAGTTAACCCGTACCCCATAGGCGCGGGCCACCAAGCTGTGGGCCAACTCATGGGCCAGCAGAGAAAGAAACAACCCCATCGCCGTCAACACCCCGTAGGAGAGCACCAGCAGGAGGGCCGCCGGGAACCAGGTGTAGTCGATGAAAAAGGGGATCCCCCACAAGCTACCGATGCGCAGGCGACTGGTCATGACGATACAACTCCTTACACAGCTCTCACTGGGGAGAAGGCCCAGGAAGGTGCCGTTGAAGACGACAAGCAGCCCCTTAACTTGGGATCCCTCTCCTCCACTGTAGCCCTTCTGCCGGGCCTTCCGTTCCCTTGCGGCTCCCCCGGCAGACAGCGGGCCTGCCCTATCCCTAGAGGCTCTTAAAGATCTTCTCAGAGCACAACACTACCTACAACACCGGATCCCTGAAGATTGTGATAACGTGGTTGGGCATTCGGTCGGCGGGGTTGCCAACCGGCGCTCAAGAGTCGGAACTACCGAGCTTTGCAGAAGAGGTGTGGCTATGGTGTGGACTTCGTCCCGCTCAGGCGAACAGAGCAAAGAAGTACAGGGACTTGATCCCGCCCAGACGATGGGAGCCGTGCCTCCAGGCGAGTTTCCGGCCACAGCCCCGGCGGCCAGCCCGGTGTTCTACCGCACCTACAGCCGTCGCCGCCCAGATGGCAGCCGCGAGACTTGGAGCGAGGTTTGCGATCGCACCTTGGCCGATATTGCCCGGTTGGGGCGCTTCACCCCTCAGGAGCGGCAGTTGGTAGAACGTCTGCAGCGGCAGTTGAAGGCGTTGATCTCCGGTCGAGCCTTGTGGGTGATGGGCACCGACTGGATCCAGAAGCCGGAAAACTTCTCCGGTGCCTACAACTGCACCAGTTTGGCGGTGGTGGACTGGCGGGCCTTTGGCCTGATGATGGATCTGGCCATGATGGGCTGCGGCACGGGAGCGGTGCTGGAACCCCAGTTCATCCGCCAGTTGCCCCCCATTGTCAACCGCCTGCGGGTTCACGTGAAGGGATCCATCGGCGCCACCCCTCCCGAAGAGCGGCAGGAACACACCCGCATCCACCGGCAGGGATCCCAGGTGCACATCCAGGTGGGAGACAGTCGCCGCGGCTGGGTGGAGTCCTACCAAGCGCTGCTGGAGCTGGCGTCGGATCCCAGCTTTGGGGGCCAAGTGGAAGTGACAGTGGACTTGAGCGATATCCGCCCTGCCGGCGAGAGGCTGAAGGGATTTGGGGGCGTGGCCAACCCCATTAAGCTGCCCGGCTTGTACGAGCGCTGTGCCGCCATCCTCAACAGGGCGGTAGGTCGGCAACTGAACTCGGTGGAGTGCTGTTTGCTCATCGACGAGGCGGCGGTGGTGGTGGTGGCGGGAAACATTCGTCGTAGCGCTGGCATTCGTCAGTTTGCTGCCGACGACCAGCTGGGATCCACCGCCAAAGACAACCTCTGGCAGCAGGACGAAAACGGCAACTGGAGAATTGATCCCGAGCGAGATGCCCTGCGCATGGCCAACCACACGCGGGTGTTTCACCGCAAGCCGACGCGGGAAGAATGTGTTGAGGCCGTGCGGAAGCAGTTTTACTCCGGTGAGGGCGCCATCCAGTGGGCCGGGGAAGCCGTAGCACGGGCCAATTGCGACCTTATCCCACCCGACCTAAAACCCGACTTTCTCAAAGCCTATGAGGCAGGAACGGCCCGAGAATGGCTAAAGGGACGGGATCCCTCCCTAGGGGAAGAGGAACTTCAGGATCGCCTGTGGCGCTATGGGCTGAATCCCTGCGTGACAGCCGATACCTGGGTGCACACGGGCGATGGGCCGCGCCAGGTGAGAGACCTGATTGGGAAGCAGCACAGCACCTATGTCAATGGAGAACTATTCAGTACCACACCGGAGGGGTTCTTCTACTCCGGTACCAAGCCTGTGCTGAAGCTTTTGACCAAGGAAGGGTTCTCTCTGCGGCTGACAGGCAACCATCGGGTTCTCAAAGTCACCGCTCAAACCCAAAAGGCACAATACACCGAGTGGGTACCGGCAGAAAGCCTACAACCGGGCGACCGCATCCTGCTGCACAACCATCGCGATCTCACCCCGTGGGATGGGGCGGGTACCTGGGAAGAAGGCTGGCTTTTGGGGAATTTGCTGGGTGACGGTAGCCTTACGGCAACCCCGTGGAACGACACGGCTTTATTACGCTATTGGCAAGATACCCAAGCCGAAATGAGCCAGTATGCGATTCAGCTTTTGCAAACGGCAGTGGGTTACGAGCCCCGCCAGCCAGAGGCATATCACTATGCGCAGCTTGGGTTGCGGGTTATCGGCTCCAGGGGGTTGGCAAAACTGGCGGCCCAGTTCGGCATGAGGCCCGGACAAAAGCAGATGACAGAGGCGCTCGAAGCCACCAGCTTCCAGTTTCATCGAGGCTTCTTGTGCGGGCTCTTTGATGCGGATGGCAGCGTGCAAGGTAATCAGGAGAAAGGGGTTAGCGTGCGGCTCTCTCAAAGCCATCTGGGTACCCTCAAAGCGGTTCAGCGCATGCTGGCGCGGCTGGGCATCATTGCAGTTTTGTATGAGAATCGCCGTCCTGCTGGATATCGCCTGCTGCCGAACAGTGCTCGCCAACCTGCACCATACGCTTGCAAAGCCCAGCACGAATTGGTTATTGCCAACGACAACTTGCATCTGTTCCAGGAATGGGTCGGCTTTCGGGAACCGCACAAAGCCCAAAAGCTAGAGGCACTGCTGAATGGCTACAAGCGCCAGCTCAACCGAGAGCGGTTTGCTGTGACGGTTGCTGCCCTTGAGGCAGACGGGGTAGAGCCGGTGTATGACTGTACTGTCCCCGGCCCAGCGTGCTTTGATGCCAATGGGTTTGTTGTCCACAACTGTGGCGAGATTATTGGCCACACATTCCATTGCAACTTGGCCGAGATCCACCTCAACCGTTTGGATCCCCACAACCGGCAGGAGCAGGAAGACGCCTTTACAGCGGGAGCTCTCACGGTGGCAGCCCTACTCCACCACCACTTTGTGGAACCTCGCTTCCAGCGCTCGCGGGAATGGGATCCCATCGTCGGCGTCTCGTTCACAGGCCTGTTCGACTTTTGCGTCAAAGCCTTTGGGGTTGAATGGCTGCGCTGGTGGCAGGAAGGGAGACCCGATACCCCCATCGGGAAGGAATTCAAGCAGCAGGAGCGGGAATACCTCAGCCGCTGGAAGGAGATCGTCCACCGCGTGGTGTGGGACTACTGCGATCGCCACGGCCTGCGCCGCCCCAACCGCTGCACCACGGTTCAGCCCGCCGGCACCAAGTCGCTGCTCACCAACGCCTCTCCCGGTTGGCACCCGCCCAAGGCCCAACGCTATATCCGCCGCATTACCTTCGCCAAAAATGACCCGGTGGCGCTGGCCTGTCTGGACTATGGCTACTCGGTGGTACCTGCCCAGGCGGACAAAGATGAAAACGGGAACTTGCTCAACGACCCCTTTGATCCCCGCTGTACCGAATGGCTGGTGGAACTGCCTGTGGAAGTAGAATGGGCCAACCTGCCCGGTGCTGGCCAGATCGAGATCGAGCAATTCTCGGCCCTGGCCCAGTTTGACTTCTATATGCAGGTTCAGAAGTACTACACCACCCACAACACCTCCGCCACCATCGAGCTGCGGGAGGACGAGGTGGAAGCTCTGGGATCCCGTATCTACGAAGCCATCCGCGACGACGAGGGCTACATCAGCGCAGCGCTGCTGGCCCGCTTCGATGCCCCCTTCCCCCGCCTGCCTTTTGAGAAAATCGACAAGCCCACCTACGAACGACTGGTGGCCGAGGTCAAAAAGAGACGGCGGACAGATAACTTCTTCGCGGCCCTGGCCCGCTACGACCGCAACTTTACCTTGGCAGCAGAGGGACCGGCAGGGTGTGACGCTCTGGGGTGTCTGTTGCCAGATTCGGCGCCTCAGAGCTAGTTCCCCAAAAGGGTTCCCCCTGCTGCCGACCAACCCCATCGGATGCAAAGGCGCGACCGAGCTCCCTCCTGTGATACCTTTGTAGGGATTCCCTCAACCCCCAGGGATCCCTTCTGCCCTTGGAATCGGCCCCATGCAAGACGAAAAAGACACGCTTCGCCAACAGCTTCTCACCCTGCAAAGCGAGGCCCTCGCCCAAGTGGAACAAGCTGACGGTCTGGAGGCTCTGGAACAGATCCGCATCGACTACCTGGGCAAGAAAGGTAAGCTCTCCAAAATCTTGGGGGGAATGGGGAAGCTGCCCCCAGAAGAACGGCCTGCCATTGGCGCTTTGGCCAACACCTTTAAAGAGGCCCTCCAATCCAGTCTGGAGCAGCGCAAACAGGCCCTTGGTGAAGCTCAACTGCTGGCCCGCCTAGAAGCAGAGCGCCTGGATGTCACTATGCCCGGGCCCCGTCGGCCTCTGGGGCGGATCCATCCGCTGCAGGCCACCATCGACCGCATGCTCGATATCTTTGTGGGAATGGGCTACACCGTGGTGCATGGGCCTGAGCTCGAGACGGAGTACTACAACTTCGAGGCCCTCAACACCCCTGCCGACCATCCGGCGCGGGATATGCAGGATACCCTCTACCTGGCCAATGGCTACCTGATGCGTACCCAAACCTCCTCGGTGCAGGTGCGCTACATGGAGCAACACCAGCCGCCGCTGCGCATTGTGCATGCCGGTCGGGTGATGCGCCGCGATACCGTGGATGCCACCCACTCCGCTGTGTTTCACCAGATGGAAATTTTGGCGGTGGGCGAGAACCTCACCTTTTCCGACCTGAAGGGCACCCTCAACACTTTCATCACCCGCCTATTGGGCAAGCGAGAAACCCGCTTTCGGCCCAGCTATTTTCCCTTTACCGAGCCTTCTGCTGAGATGGACGTGCGCTTTGGCTCGAAATGGCTGGAAATCTTCGGCTGCGGCATGGTGGATCCCAATGTATTTCAAGCGGTGGGCTACGACCCGGAGCGCTACACCGGATTTGCGGCAGGGATCGGCATTGAGCGGATGGCCATGCTCCTCCACGGCATTCAGGATATCCGCCTGTTTTATACCAGCGACCTGCGCTTTCTGTCTCAGTTTTAGGTGGCTATCTTATCTGAGGAACAAAACCCTCGTCCTGAGCCCTGCAAGACCTTCAGAAAACCCTCTTTCAGGAAAAGGTTTGCTTGTAGATCAACTGCAATTGTTCTAGCTCATCTTGGCGGGCAGCACGGCGCAGCAGGCGCATTTGCTCTTCGATGAGCTGGCGAGCCTCATTACGGCTAATCGGATCGAAGACCAACTCCTCCATGGCAGCAGGATCCCCGCTGTTATCCGGCGGCCTGAAGTAAACCCGAAAAAAGAGCCTTTGGGCGTAGAGAGTGGTGAAGAGAGCCTGATTTTCGTCGACCTGACACAGGCTGTAGAGCAGACCAAATGTGGGGTGATTCAGATACAACTCATTCATGCCCAATAGCGTATCACTCTTGGGGGAGAGGAGAGACTTTTCTTCCCGGTCGGTGCCAGAGAAAGTTCTGGAAATGATGTGGCTATGGCTCTTGAGACCAAGGGCTTAAATCACAAGTTCCGCCCAGCTCGATTTTGGCCGTTGCAACTGGATTCAACATTAGCAAATTAACAAAGTTTTTAGACATGGGTCAGGCCGTTATCGCCGCTGCTGTTCCTGCACCTTCCTCTTCGTGTCATTCAATTCGTTTTCCACCTCTAGCTGACGAAATTGCTCTTCCAATTCATCCCAAGCCTCGGAAGGTTTTCCCCAAGGGCTGAAATTCCGGTCCGGGTTGTCGATGCCTTTGGCTTGCGCGGCTCTTACCTCTTGCAGCTTAGCCTTCACTTCTTGGCGGCGCTGGCGAATCTGCGGCAGCAGGGCTTCCATTTGTTGGATTTTCTCCTTTTGGGCTTTCATTTGACCCCATAGCTGGCTGCCCCTCTCCAACAGCTCAGCCTCCCGGCGTCGCGCTCCTTCGGCCAGATCGGGACGATTGGCCCGCTGCGCCTTCTCAATGCGAAAGTGCCAGGTTTTAATCTCCTCGGCTAAGTTGAGAATGCTTTTTTGGAGAGCCTCCTCTTGGACGCGGCTTTCCTGCAACAGCTGCAGGGTATCCGATTCCTGCTGGCGCAACTGCTCATCGAGGGCTTGCAGCTCGATCTCGGGGTGGGCCCTGAGAAATTCCTCCAGGCGGGTTTCCAAAAACCGGATGATATCTTCGATCAGTTTCATGGACGGATCCTCTTCCCAAGCCCTCAGTTGCGTTTAGAGTAGCCCAAGCTGGGCCATCCTAGATAGGGTTATCCCATGCCCGTTTAAGACATTCCCTTCGACCTTCACCCAAAGTGAGGCCAGGGATCCATCCGGCACGCCAGTTCACCGCAACTGGGAACTCTCCTGAACCCAACTGCCCCCAGGCGGATCCCTGTCTTCCTCAATCCAGCAAACGGCCATCCCCAACCCGGATAATGCGCTGGGCGGCCTGGGCTACTTCAAGGTCATGGGTGACCACGACCAGGGTGATGCCCTGCCGGTGGAGCTCCGCAAAAAGGTTCAGCACTTCCTGGCCGGTATGGCTATCCAGAGCCCCAGTCGGCTCATCAGCCAGCAACAGTTGGGGTCGGTTGACAATGGCACGAGCAATCGCCACCCGCTGCTGCTGGCCGCCGGAGAGTTGGGCCGGACGCTGCTGCAGTTTGCTCCCCAAGCCTACTTGTTCTAGGGCTTGCTTGGCCCGCCGGCGTTGCTCCGGCTCCGGGATCCCGGCATAGGCCAAGGGCAGCATGACGTTCTCCAGCGCTGTCAGGACGGGCAGGAGATGGAACTGCTGGAAGACAAAGCCGATTTTTTGGTTGCGAATGTGGGCCAAATCGCGATCGGTCAGCGTGGAAACTTCCACCCCATCCAGCCAGTAGCGCCCTGAGCTGGGCCGATCCAAACAGCCGATGAGGTTCATCAACGTGGATTTGCCGGATCCAGAGGGCCCCATAATGGCGCAATACTCTCCCGGCTGGATCGCCAAGTCGATATCGTAGAGGGCCTGAAAACTGCCCTCCGGCAGTGGATAGACTTTGTTCACCCCGACCATCTGCACCACGGGCGGGCTGGCCGCAGCCAAGGCCTCGGCTGGGCGCTCCAGGGATCCGACCGGCCCACGGCGATGATTTGCCCAGGAATCTTGCTCAAGCATGGTTGGCACCGCGACTTGCCCCATTCTAGCCTTTGGGCTTCCCTGGCTTGACGGCTAACCGGAAGAGCGGATCTCCTGCGGCTGATGGTAGGGGCAGCTCCCCTGGGGATCCACCCTGAGGCGGTAGAGGGGGGAACGCTCCTGATCACAGCGAAAGGCTTGGGTCTGGGAAGTCAAGATCTGGCGGGCAAAGCGACAATTTTGGCACTTTTTGCCACCGTGATGACTGGATACAGAAGGCTGTTTTGGACGCGGCACGATCCCTGCTGGAGAAGGGGCAGCCTCTGCCGGGCGGATCAGCTCCCGTGGAGAAAGGCCGCGCAGCACCAGTTCGGATCCCTGCCAGCGGGCTTCCACCAGGCCGGTATCGGCCCAGGCCAGCCAACGGGGATCCTGGGTGATCTGGGGCGGCAGACGCACCTGTACCCCCGCCAAAGTCCGCGGCGACCCCTGCTCCTGCCAAACTTCTTCCACCTCCCCCTCATAGCGCAAAGGGGGATCCCTGATCTCGGCGGGGGAACCGGCCTTCAGCTCCGCGAGCCTAACTGGGGTTTGTAGGTGCCCATCGGGCAACTCCAGCCAATGCCCAGGCTGAGGGCAGTGGACATGGTAGCGATTGCACAGCTCCGGCAGATCCGCCAGATCTTGAGCCTGCTGGGGGTCGGCGTGAACCAAGACCAAATGCTGGGGGCGAAAGGTGTGGACGATCTGGGTGAGATGCCCGACATCGTTGTGGCTGTGCCAGGTTATCCATTCAACGGCAATGCGGGAGCGCAGCGGCGCCGGCCAACGCTCAAACGGGGTAGCCAGTTCCACCTCTGGCAGCCGCACCAGCAGACAGGAGCGCTGCGGTTGGGCCAGCAATCTCGACCAAATTGGATCCCAAGCCTCAGGCCCGGCATCGGCGTCGCACAGCAGCAAGCCTTGGGGCAGAGGATCCGCTTCGGTAAGGGGCTGAACCCGCGGCTGCAGGCGGTCTTCCCAGAACAAGGGCTGGTAGGTGGCGAAATTGCGCACCGGCTCCGGCAGGTAGGTGAGCAAGCGCTCGTAGAGATTGCAGCCTGCCGCCAGCCCCGGCGCCACCCATATCTTGAGCTCTTGGGGGGCTTGGGTAAAGCGGTGGTGGGCTTTGAGGAGAAAGATCAGCTCCTGCCCCAACCCCAACACTGGCAGGGGAAACAGCACCGTTTGCCCCGCTTCCAAGGCGCTGAGCAACCGCTCCACCAGGCGATTTTCCAGGTGACGACGGGGTGGATGGCGGGTGGATCCCAGCGAAGCCTCGATGAGCAACACGTCCGGCTGCCAGTGGCGCAAAGCAATGAGATCCAAGCCGGGGGCAAAGCGAGTTGAGGCCAGGGAACAGTCGCCCGTGTACACGCAGGCTTGGGCCGGAGTGGTTTGGGTATTTTGCAGCAGGGTTGCCGCCGCTCCCGGCAGATGCCCAGCCGCAAAGAAAGTGAGCATCAGATGGGGCAAAATCTCTCGCGCCCGGCCCAAAGGCAGCGCCCGAAAGGGGGGAAAGCGAATGTCCCGGTCGTAGCCTGGCCAAACGCCACACTCCCACAGACCAGCGGCCAAATGAGCAGTCACCGGCGTGGCGTAGAGAGGTACCTGAGGGTAACGACGATGAAAAGCAGGTAGCCCCTGCACATGGTCAAAGTGAGCATGGCTGCAGATTACCGCATCCGGGATCCCTGGCAGAGCCTTAAAGAGGGCAGGAGCGGGCAACCCGCAATCGAGAAGCAAACGGTGGGATCCCATCTCCAGCCAATAGGCACAGCCCTGCTGCCAGGGATCCGTACCCAGGGGGAGCAGTCGAAGGGGGGGTCTCTCTGACTCCACAGGTGTGTCGTTCTGAACCTAGAAGACCGCGTTCAATCCTGCAAACAGGAGGGGCGACTTGGCCAGGGATCCCCCCTCTCCACCGGTACACCTCCCCGGAGAGTTGGAGACAACCTGTGCCGATCCACTTATCCTACACTTCTCACAGCATAGCGTTTGCCCACCATCTGCCGCGGCAGCCTGCCATTTCATCCATGCAGCAGCTGAATGGATGTGGGGATTTGGTTTTGCGATGAACTTGTCTTGGCTTGGCAGCCTATGGGTCGGCGCTCTCTTCTGTCGCCGCAGCGGCGCTGCTGCTGGGAAAAGCAAAGCCGGCAAAATCGTGATCGTCGGGGCGCACCGTCAGGATCATCAGGTTGTAGAAGGCCCAGACCAAGCCAAACAGCAGCTCAGACCAAGAGGGATCCCAACTGCCGGCAAAACGCAGGGATCCCACCCCCATAGCCAGAAAAGTCAGCACAATAGCCAGAGCCTGAGGTCCTAAGGAGAGCTGGGAAGGCTGCTCGGGATAGGGGGGCACTCCCTGCAGACCTTGCACCAGCGCCTGGATGGACTGGAAAAACTGGCTGCCCGTCTGCCGTTCCGACTGCCAAGCTGCCCCCCACAAATGCGGGGGAAAGGCCAAGAGCCAACTGATGCGCCCTAGGAGAGCATAAGGCAAAAACCACGCGAAGAAGACCCGGTCAAAGGCCGGCACCGGCATCCACCCTGTGCAGAGAAAGACCATCGGCACCGCCAAGTAGACCAGCTCCGCCATCCCACCGGCAGCCCAGAGGGCCAGCCACAGGTATTGAAAGCGCTGCTGCTGCGTGGTCGGCTTGCCCCAGAAGGGATTTTCCCTCAAGGCCGAAAACAAAGCCAGCAAAGCAACGCGGCGGTTGCGCAAGGGCAACAAAACACCCGTAACCTGGGTTTGGCGAACCAATTGAGATTGCCAGCCACGGCAGTGCATCTGACACCCCAACTGCACAGGGCGGCGAATGTCGATCCGCGGGATCCCTTCCAAAGCCTTGCGCCGGATGAGACAGCCAGAACCCAACAGGGGTGCCGCCTGGTAGCCCTGGGATCCCACCGCCAAGAGCTGCTGCAGTGGGTGAACGGCTCTGGGCTGGCCTAGGGTGCGCAGCATTGCCTGCACAAAGCCAGTTCGGTTGACAATTGGAGCCCGCTCCGGCGAGTCGTAAAAGTGGGGCAAGGTCTGCCACAGGAAGTCCCGCTCGAGAAAATGGCCCGGCTGTACTAGGAGGAGATACTCCCCTTGGATATGAGGGGATCCCATCGCGTAAGCCAGGGGGTCGGCTGTGGGGCTAGGGCAGGCCCAGTATTCGCAGGGAATGGCCCGGGCCGCCTTGGCCATCTCCTCATCCTCTACCCGATCCACAATGTGGACAAACAACCGCTCCCAAGGGTAGTCGAGGTGCAGAGCCGAGAGCACCGTCTGCCGGGTTGCCTCTACGGAATCCCACTGGCGCATCACCAGCACATCCACCCGCGGCAATTGGAAAAACGACCGCCGCAGGACCTCTGGGGATGGGATCGTCTCTCTCGGCACTTGGGGATAGCGGCTGAGGGTAAAGCCCACCGCCGCCAGCCAAACATACAGCTCTGCCCCCCAAAACAAAAGGGATCCCAAATCCATCAACCCGGCTGTCAGTCGCCAGTAGAGGTACATCACCCCGGCAATGAGGTGAAGCAACCCTGCCCAGCGAAACAAATACACCCGCATCAGCTTTCTGCCTTCCACGCTTTTGCCATTTTCGCCCTCGAAGGGTCAGGGATCCCTAGCTCCTCTTCTCTTCCGGCTGGCCCCAATCCTCAAGAACGAAAAAAGTTCAGGAATCAGCAACAGCAAAACCCTGTCTGCTTTGGAGCAGACAGTTTTCAGCCCGGCAAGCAGCTTGGTCGACAGAAGCGAGAATCTTCTCTTGCGGAAGAAACTCTCCCAGGCAGTTTCAAAGCTGGGCCTTTCCCTACTGGGCAGCCACCTCAGCTGGGTAGACACTCACCTTTTGCCGCCACTTGCCATAGCGCTCAAAAGTCACAATGCCGGTGACCACAGAATACAAGGTGTCGTCGCCGCCGATGCGCACGTTCACCCCTGGGTGAAACTTGGTGCCCCGCTGCCTGACCAGAATGTGGCCGGGATGCACCAGCTCGCCCCCATAGCGCTTCACCCCCAGCCGCTTGGCATTGGAATCTCGACCGTTGCGAGTGCTGCCCGTTCCCTTCTTATGAGCCATAACGCCTCCTATGCAACTGCGTGATCAACAGAAACGAGATAAAAAAATCGGGATTCAGGACACCTGAGTTCAGAGTTTATTCCTCATCCGCAGGGATCCCTGTCGCCGCTGCCGAAGGGGCTGCCTCTGGGTTAGACTCTGGAGCCGCTTCCGTACGGGATGGTGCCGTGGCTAGGGGCACCCCATTGAGTTCAATAGACTCGATCAGCAGACGGGTCAGCGGTTGCCGATGACCCCTCTTTTTGCGGGTCTTTTTCTTTGGCCTCATCTTGTAGACGATGATTTTATCGCCGCGCCGATGCTGTAAAACCCGTGCCCTGACGACCGCCTCCGAAACGTAGGGATGCCCCAACGTGATTTGTCCCTCGTGGTTGATCAACAGCACACGAGACAAATCGAAGGGGCTGTTCTCCTCCACTTCCGCCAGGCGATCGACCTCGTAAAAACGCCCCGGCTCCACCCAAAGCTGCTTACCGCCGGTTTCCACAATTGCGTAAGTCATCTTTCTCCCTGCCGTACAGGTGCCCTGCGGGGGTCTTGAAACCTGATCCGAGCATTGACAGCGATCTTAGATCGTAGCCGAAAAAGCCGCCGTCCGTCAGCTGGGTTTGGTCGAGGACTGGCTTGCAACAGTTCCGGTCGAGCAGTGGGACGGACTCCCCAAGCACCTCATGCTGTTGCCCCCCAGCCCCTTTCCCAGAGGAAGAGGGGAGTTGGGAAGCAGTTGGGAAGCAAATGTGCAGCATCTGAGGCGACCGCAGGCCAGAGGTTGCAGAGTCATTCTTTGCTATTCGGTCAGCTTCTCCCAAGCAGCCTGAAGGGCAGCCTGCATGCGCTGAGCGGCGCGGCTGAGGCGATGTTGCCAGGTTTCCCACTTGTGTTGCAGAAACTCTGCCGCCTCGTCCAGTAGGGAGAGATCGAACTTGCCCCCTTTGGCCAGCTCGTCCCGCACCTGCTTCACCTTAACGCGCACCACCTCCGGCGGATCCTGTGGGCCAACCAACGCCTTGAGGCGATCCCCCATGCGCTGGATAAGCTGTTTCACCTGCCGAGATTTTTCGCTCCAAAAGTTCTTCAAGCCTTCCGCTTCCGATTTCAGCCGCTGCGGAGCATCCTCCTTGACCACCACCGCGTCCACATCAATGGCTTCCACGTCCTCAGGCAGGAGAACGGCGCGCCCCCCCCAAGGCTCGGCAATGCTGCCACCCAGAATATAAGCGGCAATCGCTCCAGTCTCCCAGTCAAAGAGAAAGTCCTCAATCCAGCCGACCTCTCGATTCCCAATGCGCACTGTGCGGCGGTAAAGAGAGCTGATGGGGGTTAGGGGGGTAGCAAAAACGGTAGAGTAGGTCAGCAGCGCGTCTGGCCCGATGAGAGAAATCTGCTCCAGGGGGGTGTACCCCTGCTGGCTGGTGAAGTAGCATACCCGCCCTGTTGGGTCAACCCAGATTTCTTCTACGGTACCCAATGCGGTAGCAGTGCTGCCATCGAGGGCCAGCAGGCCCACCACTTGGCTACGTCGGATGATCTGTTCCATAGGGTTCATCGAAGTTTATCTCCTTGATGGGTTAGCTGGGCAGCCTCAAAATCCGCGGTAGTGGCGCAGTTGCCCCCTGAGCCGGGCAATTTCCTGAGCCATGTCCAAGACCATCGCCGCCCCCGTCCAGTTAAGCCCCAAGTCTCGGTGTAGGCGGCTCATTTGCAACAACCGCCTGAGCTGTTGGGGGGTCAGGTAGCTGCTCTCGGCCTCCACTAAGCCCTGAGCCAGCAGCCATTCCAGCAGGTGGGGAGGGATCCCCAACAGTTCCGTGGCCTGCTCAAAGGTATAGAGCCGTTCTTCCACCCGCACAATCGCCAAGCTCATAGATTCACCTCCTGCAAGTGGGCGCGGGGATCCCAGCTACGGCTTTGCCGCAGCTTTTCGTAGAGATCCCGTTCGGTCTGGGAAAGGGATTTGGGCGCCACCACCTTCAGCCGCACCAGCAGGTCGCTCCGCTGGCCTTGGGGATCCCGCCAGCCTTGGCCCCGCAGCCGCAGGGTTTGGCCGCTGTCTACCCCGGCAGGGATCCTCAGTTGCACGCGACCCGTAGGGGTGGGAACTTCCGCCGTCCCTCCCAAAGCCGCCTCGTCAGGAGTAATGGGCAGCTCGCAGAGCAGGTTGTCTCCGTCAAAGCGGAAGAAGGGATGGGGGGGCAGCTCCAAAGTGAGGTAGAGATCCCCTCTTGGCCCGCCAAAGGGGCTGACCTGGCCTTTGCCCTTGACGCGGATGCGACTGCCCGGCTTAGCGCCGGGGGGAATGCGGATGGTTAGCGTTTCTCCATCTAGGTTCAGCCGTTTCTGGGTGCCGTGGAAAGCTTCTGCCCAACTGAGACCCAGGGTGCCCTCCACATCCTGCCCCGGCAGATCCACCGAGACAAACGGCCCAAAGCCGCCGCTGAAGCCCTGGAACCCGCTGCGGCGGGATCCCATACGGCCCAGCAGCTCGTTGATAAACTCCTCGAAGCTGGCGTATTGGGCGAAGCCCTCCATGCCCGGCATTCCAGCAGCAGAACCAGTACCCACCCGCTGCCAGTACTGCCCAAACTGGTCGTAGCGCCGCCGCTTTTCCGGATCTGAGAGCACCTCGTAGGCTTCGTTGATCTCCTTGAAGCGCTCCTCTGCCGCCTTATTCCCAGGGTTGACATCGGGGTGATACTGGCGGGCCAGCTTGCGATAGACGCGCTTGAT
>NZ_JANSIM010000085.1:0-1596 GCF_047502655.1 Synechococcus sp. R5-12
ATTTGGGGGGTGACGATCGGTGGGGTTTTGTTTTTTTTGATTGGCCTGGCGGACGACCTGTTTCACCTGTCGCCTTTTTCCCGCTTGTTGATGCAATTCGGCGTGGCTGCTGCCGCTTGGGGAGTAGGGGTGCGCATTGAGTTCATCAGTCTGCCCGGGAGAGGGATCTGGCCCTTTCCGGTGTGGTTGAGCCTGCTGATTACCCTGTTCTGGCTGGTGGGGATGGCCAACGCCATCAACTTCATGGACGGGCTGGATGGGCTGGCGGCAGGGGTGTCGGGAATTGCGGCGGTGGTGATGCTGATCGTAACCCTGCTGCTGGATCGACCGGCGGCGGCCATGCTGGCGGCGGCTTTGGCGGGAGCTTGCCTAGGCTTTTTGCGCTACAACTTCAACCCGGCGCAGATCTTCATGGGGGATGGGGGGGCCTATTTTTTGGGCTTTACCCTGGCTGGGATCGGGGTGATCGGGGTGGCCAAGGGGGTGACCACGCTGGCAGTGGCTCTGCCTTTCTTTATCTTGGCGGTGCCGATCCTGGATATGTCCACCGTAATCCTCAAGCGGCTGGCCAGGGGGAAGTCGCCTTTCCATCCCGACAAAGGCCACTTGCACCACCGCTTGCTCAAAGCCGGCCTATCCCAGCGGCATTCGGTGCTGCTGATCTATGCCATGACCCTCTGGGGGGGATCCCTGGCCTTGGCCTTGGCGGGCTTGCCAGCAGGGGGCACCTACCTGGGCGGGGCCTCGCTGGTGTTGGCAGGGGTGGCTTGGGGGGCTTGGCAACGGCAACGAGCTTTGCCCTCGGAGGACAGGCCCGAACAGGAATATGTTGCTCCGCAATGCTGTTGCGACCAGGAATGTAAAGAAGATTGAGCTGGGCTTGTTCTCCATCGCTCGCCTGCCTAGACTGGAGGCGCTCTATATTTGTTGTTTTTTGTTTTGTTGTTTTTTGTTTAGCTCTGTGTTGCCTCATGCGCCCCACACCTGAGTTGGCAGCTCTCCTGCGCCGCACCGCGGATCGTATCCAATCCCAACACTGGGGCTTCTGGGACTGGGAGTACTGCTGGCGGGACAGCACCCGCTGCAATTGCGGCCTGTTGGTGCGAGAAGCCCTGGGCTGGGATCGGCAGCAACTCAGCCTGCGCATCCACCGCGGCACCTGGCGCTCCATCGCCCAAACCGCCTACCGAACTGTTGCCCTGGCCTTGAGGGATCCCTGGCAACTGGAGGGGCAGTGCGAGGCCACCGGCCTGCGGCTGGGGTATGTGTTCGAGAAAATGGCAGAGCTGGGGTTCGACCAACCGGAAGACTTTGCCGCCCTGGAGGAGCTGAGCGATCCCGTAATTCTGGCCCGCCTGGCGGAAAAAGGTGTGGAGCCAGCACAGCGCGACCAGGCGATCCATGTGGCGCTTTACATGCGGGAACTGGCGGACTGGATTGACGAACAACTGCAGGCGCAGGCTCAGATCAGCCGCTTGAGCCAACCTTTGCCCAAAACACCAGAGATCCTCGTCCAACAGTCGGTGCACCTTACTTGAGGAACTCAGTTGCCTTCCTGATACATTTACGCTGAACACTGCTGAACATCACTGTTCA
>NZ_JANSIM010000086.1:0-12748 GCF_047502655.1 Synechococcus sp. R5-12
TTCAGTATAGTTGAGCTTATTATTGACTAGAGTCATGCTCTCGCGAGGGTTCTGCACACTTCGCGAGCAGCCCAGGCTTTTCAACAGATGATTCAAAGCAGCTTTTTCCAGCAACACCAGCCATAGCCGGTGCAACTGTGTCTCTCGCATAACGGATCCCAGTGATTGATTTCAGCGAAACTGTGGAGAGCTTGTGAAGGCAGCAACAAGAAACGTTAAAGAGAACACAAAGTTGGCAACGGAATGTTGGCAGTGTTATCTTCAAGCGCGGTTGACCTACCGTCGCTGAGCCGGTTGACTGTTGCGCCTTTTCCCTGCCGTCCAACTGATCGACAACTGGAGCGCAAAACTCCTGCTACCCTGGTTGAATGATGGTTTCGTTCCTGGTTGAGGTAGAGGGGAATTTGACAGATGAGCAGGTGCGGGAGGGATTCCACGCCCTCTCTGACCCGATTCGCCTGCGCGTGCTGCAACTGCTGCAGGGGCGTGAGTTGTGTGTTTGTGATCTCTGCGAGGAGCTGAAGGTGAGCCAATCCAAGCTCTCGTTTCACCTCAAAACCCTGCGGGATGCGAAATTGGTCAATGCTCGCCAGCAGGGGCGCTGGATTTACTACAGCCTCAACCCACCCGGTTTTCAGCTCCTGCAGCATTTTTTGGATAGATTGGGGCAAGCTGGCCCTGTCAAGGCCGCAGTTCCCTGTGTGGAAGACCTCTAAGGCGCGCAGGGATCCCAAAATGTCCCTAGAAAAACTGTCGGATCCCGCCCTTGTACATTCCGAAGACGGGCTTGCTGCAACACAAGAAATTACAGATGTGAATGGTGTTCCCTGCTGGCAACCCCAGGGATCCCGGCGGGTCAACTCGGAGAAAATGAGGAT
This sequence comes from Synechococcus sp. R5-12, assembly GCF_047502655.1. NCBI lineage: Bacteria > Bacillati > Cyanobacteriota > Cyanophyceae > Synechococcales > Synechococcaceae > Synechococcus > Synechococcus sp. R5-12. The sequence continues at coordinate 879 of NZ_JANSIM010000086.1, forward strand.
CCCATCTCCTAAAATCCATCAAAGTTCCCTGACACCAGCTCCCCTGTTGCTTAGTTAGGATTGATACAAGAGAGGTGGGAACAACATGATACGTGAACAGCGAGAAGAGTTGGAACGCATCCACCGAGCACACCTGTGGAATCGCCTCAAGGAGCGGGTGAAACGCGCCCAGTTGAATCCATCTCTGCTGGCTTTGCTGGCACGAGAGGCTTTTGAGTTGGGCTTCCCCCTTCCCTCTTTATCTGACCAACCCCAGGTCAATTCCCCTGCTGAGCAGCCCCAAGATGGAAGTCATCATCGCCGCACAAGGCCTCCGGCCCGCTGGCGCGAACGGTGAGTCCACCCTCTCTTCTGGCCGAGAAAGCGGGCAGCCACGATCATAGGAGAATTTCTCTCCAGAGACTCTCAAAGCAGCTAGTCTAGGCAATGGTTTTGAATAAATCAGAGCCCATGATGAACACCGCCGAAGCCCTTCAGATTCTCAACCTTCCGCCGGACGCAACCGAGCGGCAGATCCGGGGGCGACTGTTTCAGGAATACCAAACCCTCAGTACTGCCCTCGCAGAACTGGAGGACGAGCGACAAAGACCCTTGCTAGAGGCGCAACTGGCGCGGCTGAATGAGGCGCGGGATGTATTGCTTAGCGGGGGATCCCAGGCTGAGAAGGGTTTGTCTTGGGTCAGCCCAGAGGACTTGCCCCCCCAGGTGATTGTGCTGCTTTACCAAGCCAATGGGCAGGAGGGGATCTGCACGCGCCAGGTTGGGGGTCAAGATATCGTCATTGCTTTCGAGAGCTCGTTTGCGGCAAGAAAATATGCGCAGCGGTTGGCTCAACAGGGACTGCCCAAGCCCGTGGCAGAACGCTTTGACACGCAGGAGATCGTCGATTTTTGCCGCAGCGGAGGGTATGGGTTGATGGTGGTTCCGGCCAGCGAAACGCTGGAGCCCCTACAAGAAAGCACGGAAGCTGCCCGTGATTGGCAGGGCAGGTCTTGATGCCGTTCGGCCTCGATCCACTTGCGTTAAGGGTGCCCTCGATGATTAGTGTGGAACCGATCTCTGTGGACGAGTTTCGCCAGCTCATGGCCGCCGATCTGGACGCTTGCTGCGAGGCCTTTGATTTGCGGGCGGAGTACCTGCGTCTGCAGCAACAGCGGCTACGCTCCTGGGGCATGCTGGCCTTTGGTTTGATAGCAATAGCCTTGGTCATCTTCTTGGGGATGCGGGATCCCGGCTCTTGGGTGCCCTATGCCGCGGCTGCCGGGATCCTGCTGCTGCTCGTGCTGGGGATCCTGAGAGTCAGCCTGCGCTTGGGAAAAAGCCTGCATCGCATCCGGCAGCGTTGGCAGGAAGCCCATCTGCTCAACAGCACCCCCGAGGTGATGAAGTTTGCCACCGATCTGGCCCGCAAGGTAAAAGACTACAACCACTGGGTCAACGAGCTCCAACAATCCCTGCAGGGGGGGCAGCATTGGCGGGATTTTCGGCAACTCAGTGAGGCTGAGCAAAAGTACATCCAGTCGCTGTTTTTGCAGGTGCGGGCCCAACTGGTGATGGCCCTACAGGTGTGCCGAGCTTTGATCGAGGATCCACAAGCCTCTGTGGCTCAGTATCTCAACCAAATGGTTGCCCGGGATCAGCAACTGCTGGAGCAGTTTACCGCCAAAAACCTGACCGCCAACCGCTACGTGACCTTGGCTCGCCAGCTATCTGTGCTGGAGGAAGATTTGCAAGCCCAGCTCAGAGCCTTGGGATCCCGATGATACCCTGTTAGAGGTGTCCAGCAGCGTATTCATGGGCAGTAGAGGCACTCGAAAATTGTACGGCCTGTTGCTTGCCGGCGGGCTGGGCTTGCTGGGATGCGGGGATCCGAATGTACCTCTGACCCAACCGCCCCCCGATGCTTTTCGGGTTAGCACCCCACGGCCACCGCGCCTAGATCTGTACCCCACCCCACCACCCACGCCAACTCCTACCCCGACACCACCCCCCAGCTTGCTGGAGCTCACAGCCCGTTGGTTGGGGATCCCTTGGCCGCCCCAAGAGACCAGCCTGGTGAGATTGAGCGCCCGTTTCCTGGATATCCCACTACCCCCGAAGCCGCGCCGCTCCGCCAGCCCCTCGCCTCAGCCTTCCCCCAGCCCAGAGAGTGAGGAGAGAAGGCAACAAGGCCGGGAAACCTAGTCCGCACCGCTGGCCTCTGGAGATCTAGGCGCCCGCAGTCACCGGCTCCGTTTCTCGAACGCGCAGCTTTTCACAGGGGATGGTATCCGCCAGAATAGAGCTGGCCATCATACCCGTGTGAATCTCCAGTTTGGCTCCGGGCACCGCCTCAAACAGCAGCCGCTGGCCTGGAAAGACCACCCGCTCAAAGTACCAGTTTTCGATATTCGTGATGCGAACCACCTGAATGGAGCTGGTCGCATTGATGTAGCTACAGGTTATTCGCTCTGCTCGTTTTTTATCGGGGATTGCATCGAGTGTTTGCATTGTTCAGATCACCAGCCCACTTTGCTCAGCCTATCATCTACCCTAACACCGCCTGGGGATCACTGCGGTAGTCTGCGATACGGCGATCCCAACTGGCAGAAATTAATCCTGGAAAAACATAGTCATTCATAGTCACTCCAAACTAGATTGAAACACTTCCCAAGCGTTCCGCGCCGCTTACAGAGGGAGTCATCCTTCACCCCCAGCCCCTCTCCTTTGGGAGAGGAGAGTTAGGAAGCAATGCCACGGAAAGGTCTCATTCCTGTTTAAAATGACTGTAACTTCTGTATCTTACCTTACCGTTTCGATGTCCAGAAGGGTTCTGCAATTCAAGGCAGATTTGAGGTAGGATTTCTCCCCAAGTTGGGGTAATTTCTCATAGAAAATCTCCACAGAGTAGTAGTCAGGATTACATTTTTCCGTTCCCTTGGAGTTTGGGGATCAGGGCTCTTGGATCCTCGATCCCGTCGTCGGCTGCGGCGAGGATTGGCCGGGATCCCAGTTCAGGCCCTCCACCCGCAGCTCCAGAGCCCCCGACTGGCGCACCGGATTGTATTGCAGGCTGAAGCCATAGGTGCGGCGGTCATAGCCCAGGCGATAGACGACATCCACCTGCTGGCCCGACTGCAAATCTACCGTTGTCTCTGCCCCCACCCGCAGCGGGCCGTACAGTTGTTGCAAAAAGCCCAGGACGAGCTGTTCCCGCGTGGTGATGCGGTCAAACAAAAATGGCGAGGCTCCGGCCAAAAAACCGTTGGAGTAGGTCACCCTCAGGTTGGTGTAGTCGAAGGTATCGGCCACAAAAGCCCCAATCACCGCATCAATGCCAATACTGCCGGCAGTATAGCTCTGGGCTCGGCCATTGGAGTAAAAAGACTGGCTGCTGCTCACACCGGTGCTGAGCCAGATCCCTTGCTCGATGGGCAGAGCGGAAAAGCGGGGTGGGGGATCCGCCGCCGTCTTGGGAGGGCTCCAGAGGGGAAAGGAGCGATTCAAGGTTGCCCCCAGTTGCAGGCGGGAGAGCTGAATGCGGTCGGTGGTGTTGGCTAAGGCCAACTCCGGATCCGTGTCGATTTCATCCGGCTGCCCCAAGGCATCGATGTAGTCGGCGGCTATGCGGTAGCTGAGATCCAAGCCGGTATTCCCTAGGCGCAGGGTGGGGGAGCGGTAGCTGGCACCGAGGCGGTTTTCCACAATTTGAAACCCCAGGCGACCGCTGAAGAAGCGTTCCCGATAGGCGTAGGTGTAGGCGACTTCTCCGCCATCGCCGGTGGTGATGCGGTGTTCGACCTGGGCTCGCAAGCGCTGAGCAAACTCCTGGAAGACGATCCCCCGCAGCTCGGCAAACAGCGAGGTTTGAGCGTTGGCTTCCAGTTGCCGCCAACGAAAATCGGCCCGCAGCCCGATCCCATCCAAAAGGCCCTGCTCACTGCCCCAAAGACGTTGTGGATACAGTTGCGGGGAGAGCACCAAGCTCACATTGGGATCCCGCAGCAGCTCGGTGTTGGACTGGAGGATCAAGCCGCGCCGCAATTCTTCCCTGTCGAAATCATCGTAGAAGATGCTGACCGGAGGCTGACGGTTTAATGAGCCGAAGCGCAACCGAATGGGCAGAGGCAGAAACAAGACCTGGTCGAAGGCCAGTTGGCCGGCCTCGGCAATCAAAAGGCTGGAACCATCGGCTTGCAGGGTGGAGGTCACCCGTGGGCTGCGAATCTCCAACTCCGGCGGATCCAGCGGGTCGTTGGTCAGCCGCACCTGTTCTCCTTCCCAGGTGTTGGCATCGAAGCGGATGCGAACGGCACGAAAGCGCACCAACCGCTCTGGCGCCAAAGCGGCTGCCGGGGATCCACCGGCCTGCAACTGGCCAATATCCACCTGCCCGAAGGCCTCTTCCAAAAACCCCCGCTCCTGCTCAAAGTCGTATTCTAGGCGGGATCCCTGAATGCGCTGCCGATCCAGCTGAATAGAAACATTGCCCTCGGCCACAGCCCGCCGCTGTCGCAGTTCAATGCGCAGGCGATCCGCCCGCAACACAGAGCGGCCCAGCCGCATCTCCACATTGCCTTCTGCTTGGAAGACTTCCGCCCGTTGATCGAAGGTTTGCCGGTCAGAACGCAGCCGTAACGTTCGGTCGGCAACGGCGCTGAGGTCAGTCGTATCCATGGGCTGAGCGCCCCCCTTCTTCTGGGACTCCACCTGAGCCGCAGTAGGGCCGGCAACTGCCAACCCCAGCACCCCCAAGCAGAGCCAGAGCAACCGCAACCCTCTCATAATCACCCGGCGCGAAACTTCAACACAGATCCCCTACGGCTTCCCCAGCCCGCTAGCTTGTGGCCAACTGGGAAAGGTTGAGGACTCGGTTGAGCTTGCCGCTGCGGTAGCCCTCCAAATCGAGACTGACATAGAGATAGCCGAAGGATTGCAGGGCCTTGACCAGCGCTTCCAGATTGGTTTTCTGCACAAACTCCACGATCTGATCCGGAGGAAGTTCGATGCGGGCGGTGTCCTTTTCGGAGCGCACCCTGACCTGCCGCCAACCCAAGCTGCGCAAGTAGCGCTCTGCCGCTCCCACCCGACGCAGCTTCTCAGGGGTGATTGCCTCCCCGTAGGGAAAGCGAGAGCTGAGGCAGGGTTGGGCCGGTTTATCCCACCAAGACAGCCCCAGGTGGCGAGACAATTGCCGCACCTCCAGCTTGCTCATCCCCACCTCCGCCAAAGGGGAACGCACGCCGCGCTCCCGAGCTGCCTGTGTCCCCGGTCGGTAATCGGCCAGATCGTCGGCATTGAGACCATCCACCACATGGTTATATCCCTGGGCTTGGGCCAACAGGCGCAAGGTATCGTGCAAGTGACTTTTGCAGAAGTAACACCGGTTAACAGGGTTGGCAGCGTAGCTCGGATCCTCCAGCTCGTGGGTTTCGACGATCTGATGGCGGATCCCGATTTGCCGAGCCTGCTGAATTGCTTCTTCCAAATCTTCGGGCAGCAGCGAAGGAGAAGCAGCGGTGACAGCCAGGGCCCGCTCCCCCAGCTGATCGCAAGCCAACTTGGCCACCAGGCTGCTATCAACCCCCCCAGAGTAGGCCACCAAGACCTGCTCCATCTCGGCGAAGATCTGGACAAGCTGCTGGAACTTGCGCTGCAGGACGGGATCCCACTCCAGCAGGAGGTTGGCCGTTGTTCCTCCCTCTCCCGGGGGGAGAAGGTCGAGACGAGAAGCGGTTGGGTCTTGGGTTGTGTTCATGAAGCCAGGAGATGCCAAACGTTTGGAGAACCAAGCAAGGGCACCGTCTCGCCACCGCCGGCAGGAGAAAAGCCGGTTGCTATCAGGGGCAGGGATCCCCCCTCTTTCTATTCTTTCCTAGAGATCCCCGACTTTCCAACGCTTCTCCCCAGCATGGGATGCGGGATCCCTCAAGGAAAAGTAGACAATTGGGCAATCTATTCGTAGTCCGCTCACCCGCTGTCGCGATGGTGCTATGCCTCCGGCACCCTACCGGGAACCGCACCGCTTCGCGATACGCTGAATAAAATGGGTTGCAGTGGCCCCTTATAATTTTTTCTGGGTTCTCTGCCGCAATTGACCTCACAGCTTTTTCCGGCGACACTTGCTACAGCCGATGCAGAGATCTCTCTTGGCTACAGGGATCCTACCTATCTTGCAGAACTTCATGAAACTTAGAAAAAGCGGTACCCCTCTCCTAGCGCACTATGGCCTTGCAACTTGAACCTGCCAGCCCGCCAGAAGTGGCCGTTTATCAGCCCTATTACGCCGTTGCCCGCCGACAGTACCTAGCCCTCGCGGTGGGCCTCTACAAAAAAGCCAGCCTGGAAGGGCAGAGGGCCATCGAGGGGGAAGAGCCTGTCCGCTTCTTGGCCAGTTGGCACATGTCCCCGTTGCCCTCGGATCTGACGGTGGTTCAGGTGATCTTTGCTCAGGATGCAGATCTCACCTATCAGCTCTCCATCGCCAACTACGAGTTTGTGGATTATCTGATTGATGTCGTCTCTTTGGTGCAGCGCGGACAACCGCCGGATTTCTCCACCGCCTTTTACAAGAAACTGATGCGATATGAAGATTGATCTGGGTTGCTCAGCCACCATCACTCTCTACGACACCACACTGCGGGATGGGGCCCAGCGAGAGGGTCTATCGCTGTCGGTGCAAGACAAGTTACAGATTGCCAAGCTGCTGGATCGGCTGGGGATCCCGTTTATTGAAGGGGGCTGGCCAGGAGCCAATCCCAAGGATGTGCAGTTTTTCTGGCAGATGCGGGAAGAGCCCCTAGAGCAAGCCGAGCTGGTGGCTTTTTGTTCTACCCGCAAGCCGGGGCGGCGGGCGGCAGACGATCCCATGCTGCAGGCCATTTTGGCGGCGGGCACCCGCTATATAACCGTCTTCGGCAAGTCTTGGGATCTCCACGTCACCGAGGGCCTGGGCACCACGCTGCAGGAAAACCTGGCCATGATCCGCGACACCATTGCCTATCTGCGATCCCAGGGGCGGCGGGTCATCTACGATGCCGAGCACTGGTTCGACGCCTACCGCCACAACCCCGACTATGCCCTGCAAACCCTAGCGGCAGCGGCGGCGGCGGGGGCGGAGTGGCTGGTTCTCTGCGATACCAACGGCGGATCCCTGCCCCACGAGATTGCGGCGATCACGGCAGCTGTCTTGGCAGAATCCCATCACCTGCAGCACTTGCCCCTAGGGATCCACACCCACAACGACTCCGGCACTGCTGTGGCCAATGCCCTGGCGGCGGTGCAGGCAGGGGCGCGCATGGTGCAGGGCACCATCAACGGCTATGGGGAACGCTGCGGCAATGCCGACCTGTGCAGCGTCATTCCCAACTTGCAACTGAAGCTGGGCTATCGCTGTCTGCCGCAAGAGAAGCTGCAACACCTGACGGAGATCTCCCGCTCCATCAGCGAGGTGGTCAATTTGGCCCCGGATGACCATGCTCCGTTTGTGGGCCTATCGGCCTTTGCCCACAAGGGCGGGATCCACGTCAGCGCCGTTCAGAAAAACCCCCTCACCTACGAGCACATCGCCCCGGAGCAAGTGGGCAACTGTCGCCGCATTGTGGTCTCGGAACAGGCGGGGCTGAGCAACATCCTCCACAAAATGGCCGGATTCGGGATCCGGCTGGAGAAGTCGGATCCGCAGGTGCGCTTGATTTTGGAGCGGCTGAAAACCCTGGAGCTGCAGGGCTACCAGTTTGAGGCGGCTGAGGCCAGCTTTGAGCTGTTGGTGAGGGGGTTGTTGGGTCAGCGCTCGCATCCGTTTGAAGTGCTCAGCTTCAACGTGACGACCACCACCCGCTCCGATTGGAACAGCAAAGACTGGGATCCCAGTGGCGAAGCAACGGATGTGCAATCGTTGGCAGCGGTGAAAATCGCGGTGCAGGGGCAGACTCGGGTGACGGCGGCGGAAGGCAATGGGCCGGTGGCCGCTCTGGATGGGGCGTTGCGCAAGGCGCTGCTGGAGTTCTATCCCCAACTGGAGGCGATTCACCTGTCTGATTACAAGGTGCGCATTTTGGATGGGCGAGCCGGCACCTCGGCCAAAACGCGCGTGCTGGTGGAGTTTAGCGACGGTCACCGCCGTTGGACAACGGTGGGGGTTTCCACCAACATCATCGAGGCCTCCTGTCGGGCTTTGGTGGAGGGCTTTGAGTATAGCCTGCTGCCGCCCAGCTCTCCTTTGCCGGCTGCGGCAGAGCACCGTTCTTCTCCGCTGGCTGCAAAAACGGCCTCCCCTTGAAGAAAAACCTTCAACTGGCTTTACCCTGGCAGCGCCCCTCTACCCCAGCAAGCTAAACCGTAACCACGACAGCTATGCGAATCATCGGCCTGACAGGCGGAGTGGGCACGGGCAAATCCACGGTGGCCCGCATCCTGGAGCAGCACGGGATCCCGGTGGCCGATGCCGATCAAATGGCCCGCCAGGCCTTGGCGGTGGGATCCCCCATTCGCGAGCGGGTACTGGAACGCTATGGGAAGGCCATCCAAACACCCTCCGGGGATCTGGATCGCCGGCGGTTGGGCCAGATCGTGTTTGCAGATGCCGCTGAGCGGGCTTGGCTAGAGGCCCAAATCCACCCTTTCGTTAGAGCTCAACTGCAAGATTTTCTGTCCGCGTTGGCGGAGCAGAGCTCTAAAGTCCATGGGGTGCCGCTTGAGGAAGAGCCTGCCTCCCAAAAGCGTAGCGGGGTAGGATTTTCTTCTGGGCAGGGATCTCAAACCGTTTGTCTGATGATCCCGTTGCTGTTTGAAGCCCACATGGAAAATTGGGCCAGCGAGATTTGGGTGGTGACTTGCACCCCAGAGCAGCAGCGGCAACGCCTTGCCCGCCGGGATCTTCTTACACCGGCAGAAATCGAAGCTCGCATCGCCAGCCAGTGGCCTTTGGCGGAAAAAGTGCGCCGTGCAGACGTGGTGCTGGACAACTCCGGATCCCTGGCTGAGCTGGAAGCCCAGGTGAAGCAAGCTTTGGCGTCGGCGGGCCAGAGGCCATTTGCCTCACCCCCGCGGGCCGGATACAGTGACGGGTAGGGTCTGGTGGGACGGATCCCTTGGTATCCATGTACGGATGGGTTGAGGGAGAAACGATGCAGGAAGCAGGCTGCGTTGGCGAGACGGAGTTTGCTCAAGCTCTGGCCGCGCGGGAGCGGGAAATCCAGCTTTTGCGAGAGCGCAATCGCATCTTGCAGGGCCAGATAGACCTTCTGGAGCTGCGCCAAGAAAAGCAACACCGGCAAATTCGCAGCTATGAGGCGGAGATTGAGCAGCTTTACCAAGAGAAGCAGTTGCTGGAGCAGATGATTCAAGAGTTGCCAGAGCTCTACCGGCGCAAGCTGCAAGCCCGCCTGCAGCCCATCCGCCAGCGCATCGCCGCCATCCAGGCAGAGAATCGCCAGCTTAGGAAGGAGTTGTACCAGCTCAGCTACCGCGTGCAGCACATGGATCAGCTTGACTCGCCCGGCTGGAGAGTGCAACTGCCCCAGCTTCCCTCTCTGCGTCGCCGGGATCCCAAGTCCCCTGGCCCGCCGCCGGTCACGTTAGCAGAGGGGAGCACAAAAGCTCTGCCCGCCCAGCCCCACTCTTGATGGGCAGGGAGGGATCCCGCCATCGAGAAGCCAGAATAGGGGAGCCCCGGTGGGATCGCGTCAGCAGAGCAGAGCTCTTGCGCGGTTCCGGTTGGGGCGCTGCTTGCTTGGAGATCCCGGAAATGGCCACCGCTGGCAACTATGAACCCCTGCATTTAAAATACCGCCCGCAGCGCTTTGCCGATGTGGTCGGCCAAGGAGCGGTGGTGCAAACGCTGGCCAATGCCATCCGGCTGGGGCGGGTGGCGCCTGCCTATTTGTTCTGCGGGCCGCGGGGCACGGGAAAAACCTCCAGCGCCCGCATCTTGGCCAAGTCTTTGAATTGTGAACAGGGGCCGACGCCGGATCCCTGCCAGGCGTGCAGCCAATGCCGCGCCATCACTGCGGGAGCCTCCCTGGATGTTCTCGAGATTGACGCGGCCAGCAACACCGGCGTAGACAACATCCGCGAGCTGATCGAGCGGGCCCAGTTTGCCCCGGTGAACAGCCGCTACAAAGTCTATGTCATCGACGAGTGCCACATGCTCAGCAATGCGGCCTTCAACGCCTTGCTGAAAACTCTTGAAGAGCCGCCCCCCCGCGTGGTATTTGTCCTGGCCACCACTGACCCGCAGCGGGTTTTGCCCACCATTGTTTCCCGCTGTCAGCGGTTTGACTTCCGCCGCATCCCCCTCGACGACATGGTGGCCCACCTGGGCAAGATCGCCGCCCAAGAAGGGATCCCTATCACGCCGGAGGCGCTGCAACTGGTGGCCCAACTTTCCCAAGGGGGCCTGAGGGACGCCGAACGCCTGCTGGATCAGCTCAGCCTCTTAGAGGGAGCCATCACCCCTGAAGCCGTTTGGGACTTGGTGGGCGGGATCCCGGAACAGCAGCTTTTGGCTCTGATGGATGCGCTGCTGGCTCAGGATGTGCAGGCGGTGCTCAGCCAAACTCGACAATTGTTGGAGCGGGGCAAAGAGCCCTTAGCCCTGTTGCAGAACTTGGTGGCCCTTTACCGGGATCTGCTGCTGGTCAAGACAGCCCCCCAGCAACGGGAGTTGGTGGCTGTAACGGATTCCACCTGGGAAGCTCTGCAGCAACGGGCCCCTCGCTACTCGGTGGAGATGCTGCTGGCAGCCCAGAGCCATCTGCGCCAGTGTGAGCCGCAAATTCGTCAAAGCGGACAGCCCCAACTGTGGTTGGAAATTGCCCTAGTGGATCTGCTGGGCCAGCTGCGCCCAAGCATGGTGGCTGAGGATTCAGCGGAACGGAGTCCTTTCCCAGCCCTTGACCTATCTCCTGCACCCCAGAGAACTCCCCCGGACGGGACAGCCCCTCCGGCCCCTGCTGCGACCATTAGCCCATCAAGCCCATCAACTGTTGGTGAGATAGATGAATTAACTGTTGGGCCTTCAGCCTCCCCTGCTGTTGCGTCGAGCCAGAAGGCAGATCGCGCTACTCGGACGGAGTCCTCGGAGCAGCCCAGAGAACCGGCAAGGGACGCCGCCACAGTCAAGCTGCTGCGCCCCCACTGGGACGAGTTCCTCAAGCGCCTCTCTCCCCTCACCAAGGCTCTGATGGGATCCGGCCACCTGCACCAAGAGACTCCTGAAGCAATTACCCTCGCCTTTCCCAGCAAGGGTCTGGTGGAAAAAGTGCGCAGCAAAGAAGCCGAACTGCGGTCGGTGCTCCACAACCTGCTGCAGCGCCCTGTGCAGCTCAACTTGATTGTGCAGCGCTCCAGCGGGCCGCATGTTTCCATTCGCGTCAGCGGTGCGGAGTCCTCGGCACTGCTCAGCCGAGAAACAGACCTGCCCCCCGCCCCCCCAGATCCTGTCACCACGCCGGGGTTGCAGAGCGATAGCACCAACAGTCGTGCTTCCTCAAGGGAGCCCAGAGCAGAACCGCAGAGCCACGGCCTTGCCCGGCGACAGCAACATTCCCCTTCTGACTCCAGCCCACCTTCGCCAGAGCCTGAGCGGGACAATCCTATGGGTGGCCCCAAGGTGGCCGGCTTGGCAACCCAAGGACTTTCTCCCGCCGGTGCGAACAAAGTGCTCCGCACCGCTGTCGCGACCGATTCTCCAAGTCGTGCAGAGCGCCGCGACACCCTGCACGGTGGGCAGTCCTTCGAGCTAACCCAGGAGCTGGCGGAGATTGCCCGCCGTTTTGCCGACCACTTCAACGGCAGCTTGGTGGATTTGGAAGGGGTGTTGGAGTCTGACGTGACGGGATCCACGGAAGAGCATGACTCTAGTCAATAATAAGCTCAACTATACTGAA
>NZ_JANSIM010000087.1:0-1564 GCF_047502655.1 Synechococcus sp. R5-12
TTTCAGTATAGTTGAGCTTATTATTGACTAGAGTCATGCTCTGTATCCAATGAAAGTCTCTCAAGAAGAATCTGCCCAAAACCTGCCTCGCAATGATCTGCTGCCACCAGTATCTAGAAACGGTTAGCTTTTGGGTAGCGTGCAACCACGGTTTTGAGGATCCACAAATCGATACGTACCTTCAGCTCTGATGGATGAGGCTGCTGAGGCTTCACCCCTTTGTCGTGAACTGCTTGCCGAGCCGGTTTTCCTGCTGCAACCCCTAAGCTAGGATGAAAGATCTGCCTATCGGTATGGGATATCGGGCTGGAGTTGGGTTTGAATGCGTTTTGACTTTGGGATTGGGGTGCAGCGGTCATGACGACCATTTTGATTGTTGACGACGATCCGACGATTCGGCTGGTGTTGAAGCGATCCCTGGAGCGACAGGGCTACACCGTGGAGATGGCCAGCAACGGTTCCGAGGGACTGGAGCAAGCCCACCTGCTGGTGCCGGGGCTGATCATCTGCGATTGGATGATGCCGGACATGGATGGACTAGAGGTTTGCCGACGCATCAAAGCCGATCCCAAGTTTTCCACGACGTTTTTTATTTTGCTCACCGCTCGCACCGAGGTCGAAGACCGCATCCAGGGCCTGGATGCCGGAGCAGATGAATTTCTAAGCAAACCCATCGACCCCAATGAGTTGCGGGCACGTGTGCGGGCCGGGCTGCGCTTGCACCAGCTCAGCTATGACCTGCAGCAGCAAACGGCCAGGTTAGGGGCAGAATTGGCAGAGGCGGCCAGCTATGTGCGTTCCCTCCTGCCGGAGCCGGCCTATTTTCCCGACTGCAAAGTGACCCTCGAGTGGCGCTTTTTGCCCTCCCAGGAATTGGGGGGAGATTCGTTTAACTATCATTGGCTGGATGAGGAACACCTGGCCATCTATCTGCTGGATGTGTCGGGGCATGGGGTGGGATCCGCTTTGTTGTCGGTGTCGGTGATGAACCAGTTGCGCACTCAAGGCTTGGCCGATGCCGATCCCCGCCAGCCGGACGCGGTCTTGCGCGCCCTCAACCACTCTTTTCAAATGGGATCCCACCATGAGATGTACTTCACCCTTTGGTATGGGGTTTATCAGCCGGGATCCCGTCTGCTCTCTTTTGCCAGTGCCGGCCACCCACCTGCCCTGCTCATCCAGGGTCAGGATTCGCTCCTGCTGAAGACTGCCAACTTGCCCATTGGCATTTTGCCCGACCTCACTTTTCAAAGGGATCAGGTGCGGATCCCCGAGAACAGCCATCTCTACCTGTTCAGTGATGGAGTTTACGAAGTCATAAACCCCCAGAGAGAAATCTGGGGGCTGGACAATTTGATAGCCCTGCTGAGCAAGGGCGCTGGCAATAGTTTGGATCAGGTGATCCATCAGGCCCAATCCTTTCAGGGGCGGACGGACTTTGAGGATGATTTCTCCCTGCTCCGGATCAGCTTTGGTTAGAGGTGAGTTATGGCTATTGCAAGCTGCTTTGAGGCGATCCCCTGACCAAAAGGCGCGGCAAGCCCCGTCCTTCAGGGCAGGGAAG
>NZ_JANSIM010000088.1:0-13158 GCF_047502655.1 Synechococcus sp. R5-12
TTTCAGTATAGTTGAGCTTATTATTGACTAGAGTCATGCTCCAAGGATCCTCACAATGCCACACTCCATCTGCAACGGGCCAGACCCTATCTTTGAGGCAGGGGCGCTTCGCCGCCGGGCTTGTCTGCTGCCAGTTCTTGCACTTCCCATTTCCATGCTGACAGGATCCCATTGCTCCTCGACCGGCCAGACCATCAGACAGCAGGTGGCCCAGTTGGACGAGGGATCCCGTCGCGACAAGGCTTGGCTGGGGGATGCGGTGTTGAGCTTGTTTGCCCGGCAGTGGCTGCTTGGGCCACCTCAAGACTGGCAAGTGCCTTCCCCGCCCAGTTGTGACCTGAATCGCGCAGAACTCTTCACTTGGCTGACCTCCAACCAATTTTTGTCGGCCTTTAGGGATCCCACGCAGGTTGAGGCGGAAATCGGCCTATCTAGGGCGGCTTTGTGCTATGCTGCCTGCAGCGGCAGGGTAGTCAACCGCTCTAAAAACCCAACAGTCTCACGACTGGATGCAGCCTCAATAGGTTTTGTAGTTGTTGTTTGCAACGGTACCTAAGGGCATTGGGGAACCGCCCTGCACTCGCGTCAGCGGCGCGTAGCGCTTGGGGGAACGCCTGGGGAGATGAGCACCGCTGTCGTAGAGGGGCAACCCAACACGGTAAGTGCTGTCGCAGAACCAGGAACCAGAATCTCCTGCCTAAAGGCAGGGGAGTATGTCAAGAAAAAGAAGGTCTACAAGCAGCGTTTGAATATATCCGGGCGCACCTGCTGCCTCTATTTGTAAGGCAGGTGAACAACCGCGCCAAAGCCCTGCGTGGCAAACGCCACTAGCCAGTTTCTGAGCGAAGCAAGAGCGCGGCAGGATGGCTGGGCAGGTCGCCTCTTGAGGGGGAAGCAGAGTTAATGGGAAGAAGGGGGATCCACCCAGCGCCCATCGGCTTTGATCAGATCGATCAGCGCCTGCACGCCTTCCGATTCCGGCACCCTTTTCACTTCTTCTTTGCCGCGGTAGAGGGAGATCACCCCCGGCGTCTTGCCCACGTAGCCGTAGTCGGCGTCGGCCATTTCTCCCGGCCCATTGACAATGCAGCCCATCACGGCAATGTCCAGCCCCACCAGGTGCTGGGTTGCGGCGCGCACCTTCTGCAGCACCTCCTCCAAATTGAAGAGGGTGCGGCCACAAGAAGGGCAGGCCACATACTCCACCATGGTTTTGCGCAGGTTCAGAGCTTGCAAAATGCCGTAGGCCACCGGGATCTCCTTCTCTGGCGCTTCCGTGAGAGAAACCCGAATCGTGTCGCCGATCCCTTCAGCCAAGAGGGTTCCGATCCCCACCGCCGACTTGATGCGCCCATATTCTCCATCGCCCGCCTCGGTGACACCTAAGTGGAAGGGGTAATTCAGGCCCAGGGCATCGAAGCGACGGGCTGCCAGCCGGTAGGCCGCCAACATGACCTGCGGGCGGGAGGCCTTGAAGGAAAGCACCACATTGTGAAAGTCTTGCTCGGCGCAGATTTGGGCAAATTCCAGGGCCGACTCCACCATGCCCTCAGGCGTATCCCCGTAGGTGAAGAGCATCCGCTCTGCCAGGGATCCATGATTTACCCCGATGCGCAGGGCTTTGTTCTGGGCTTTGAGGGTCTGGACAAGGGGGGTGAAGGTTTCCCGGATTTTGTTACGAATGGCCTCAAATTCGGCTTGGGTATATTCTGTGCGACCGGGCTGAGGTTTTTCAAAGACGAACAACCCTGGATTGATGCGCACCTTGTCCACGTATTTGGCTACTTCCAGGGCGATCTTGATGCCGTTGTGATGGACATCGGCTACCAAAGGCACCGGCTTGTAGGTTTGGATCAGCTTCTCCCGAATCGCCTCCATCGCCTTGGCATGGGCCATGCTGGGAACGGTAACCCGCACAATCTCTGAGCCCGCCTCGTGCAGACGGCGGATCCCGGCTACTGCTGCGTCGATGTCGAGGGTGTCCTCGTTGATCATGGACTGTACCACCACCGGGTGCTGGCTGCCGATCAACACATCGGCTACGGCCACCGTACGGGTGGGGCGACGGGGATAGACCGGTTCTGGGTAGGGCTGCTGGGTGGGGGCGTTGGGCCGATCCAGGGTTTGCATAGCTTGGTCAAGCCAAAAGAGCTGCTCTAGCTTGATTGTAGGTCGGAAACTAACCTGGGATTCGACTCAGCTCAGGGTAGAGGCTGAGGGGTTCAACCCCGAGGATTTCGACGGGATCCCCAACCCTCAGGTGCTTGCCCGTCTCCGTTCTCGGGATCCACGTATTGATCCCAAGGCGATAGAAATGGTCAAAGCGGCTGGCTTCGGCCCAGGGTGGCAAGGTTTTCTGCCGTTGCGCTACGAAGTGCTTTTGAAAACCGGGATAGGCCTCTCCGCTCAGGGGATCCCGGGTGGGCACCACACAGCGGGCGCAGGGGTTGAGGCCCAGCAGCTCCACTTCCCCAATGCGAAAGCGCACCCCTTGATCTGCGCGGGCAAAGAGACGATCCTCCCAAAAGGCAGAGCAATCCGACAGCTCGATATTCATGCGAAAGCGCTGCCGAACCGCTTCCAGGGTCAAGTTGGGGAACCAACCGGCCACCGTCTCCAGAGTGGCTGTGCTGATCAGGGTGGGGCCGTTGGCATAGGGATCATCCGGAAACCCCCTGAGAGGCTCCTCCAGCAGTTGCACCGGAAAACCGAACCAATCGCTGAGCCAAGTCTGCAAAGCATCCCGCTGCTGCTGCAGGTCAAACTGAGCCGCCTTGCCCTCCCCCCACAACTGCACCTGGCCCAACCGGGGATCAAACCGGGCCCGCAGGCGGTGGACCGCAGCATGGCGTTTGCCGTTCACCCGCTTCCCCTCCGCATCCAAGAGGGCGTAGCGGCGATCCCCTTCCAAAGTTCCCCCCGCCGTCAGCCTCACCTCAGACAAAGAGATCCCATCCAGGGACTTGATGGGATAGACCGTTAACCTGGCAACCTGGGGCATGGCCTGTCTGCCGGGATCCCTGGGGGTGGGATCCGCCTTAGCTGCTTAACTGTCGGCTTCGGTGGGATGGTCGGTCATGGGGTAGCTGCGGATAAAGTCTCTGGGGGTTACATTTTCTACAAACTTGCGAAAGGCCTCCCGCTCCGCCTCGTCGGCATCCTGGTTCATGGGGATCGAGGCTTCCGCAATGACCTCTTCCACCGTCCAGATGGGAACATGGGCCCGCAGAGCGAGGGCAATGGCGTCGCTGGGGCGGCAGTCGATCTCTTGTTTTTTGTCGCCATTCACGGTGACGAGCACCGCGTAGAAGGTGTTATCCAGCAACGCGTGAATGATGACTCGCTCCAGCTTGATCCCCCACGTCTTCCAGGAGTTGAGGATGAGATCATGGGTCATGGGGCGCAGTGGCTTTTGGTCGTCCAGGGCCTGCAAAATGGCGTTGGCCTCTGCTTTTCCCACCCAAATGGGCAGGGCACGACGCTCACTGCCATCGCGCAGGATGACAATGGGGTTTTGGTTGACGGCATCGACCGCAATCCCAGCCACATGCATCTCGATCATGAGCAATTGCCTCCAGCCGGTGATCTAGATCGTATCTACGGGTATCAAAGTTTGGCAACACAGCTATGAGCTCAGTCGGGGGTTTGGTGGAAGTGGCCTTGATCGGGGGCACTAGCGAGAGCCGCAGCTTGGCCGACGCCCTCAGCCGCCAAGGGATCCCTTGGGTGGCAACCGTCACCACTGAAGGGGCCAGAAGGCTGTATCAGGATTTGCCCGGTCAGGTGGTGGTCACCCGATTTTCGCCGTCATCTCTGGAAGAATTCCTGCAAGAACGCCGGATCTGCGTGGTGGTGGATGCCTCTCATCCTTTTGCCCAGCAAATCTCGCAACTGGCCATCCAGGTGACGGCCCAACTGGGGATCCCCTACCTGCGCTACGAACGCCCTCCTCTGGAGCTGGATCCCTGGGTCCAGGTGGTGCCGGATTGGCAGGGGGTGCTCACAGATGCGGTGCTGGCAGGGCGGCGGGTGCTGTTGACGGTGGGAGTGAAGGCCCTGCCCCTGTTTGTGCCTTGGCAAGACCGCTGCCAACTGTGGGCGCGGGTGCTGCCGGAATCGGTTCCCCAAGCGGTGCAAACGGGGATCCCTGCCGAGCGGGTGATCGGGATGCGTTTGCCCCTCAGCTTGGAGCAGGAACTACAGCTTTGGCAACAGCTCAGCCCTCAGGTGGTGATCAGCAAAGCCTCTGGGGAAGCAGGCGGGCTGGGGATCAAACAGGCAGTGGCCAAAACCCTGGGGATCCCTCTGTGGGTGATCCGCCGACCCCCCTTGGACTATCCCTGGTGCAGCCAGGATTTGACAGAGGTGGTGCAGGAATGCAGGCGATGCTTGGGCAGAGCCAAACCTTGAGGTTGCCCGGCTCCGGCCAGACAAGTCAAAACGGCTCTTCGGGGGGCAGGTTGGAGTCGCGGTCTTGACGGGATCCCAGCAGTTCTAGGCGATCTACAGCGATGATGGGCCTCTGGCGCTCTTCTCCGGTGGATTTGTCTTTCCAGCGATCGAACTTGAGGCTGCCCGTTACCCCGATGAGGCTGCCTTTGCGCACATACTCTCCGGCCACCTCGGCAGTGCGGCCCCACAGCTCCAGGTTAAACCAATCAGGCTTGTCTTCCCCTTTGCGGAATCGGTTCACCGCCAGGCTGAAGGTACACACCACCCTGCCCGACTCAAAGTAGCGCACCTCCGGATCCATGCCGGCTCGCCCCACCAGGGTCACCAGGTTCAAGCTCATGGGTAGTTTCTCCAGACCGCCAGTAGATCTAGCCTTTGTTGTAGCGTTGGCAAGGGATCCCTGTCATCTTTTGGCCTGCGACCGTCGGCTTGGGCTCAGAGCCGATTCTTTAGGATATTTACAGATTTAGCTGCGGGGATCCCGATTGATCTCTGGGAAAAGCCTCTGCTGTGATGGACTTGATGCTCGGGATCCGGATCCGCACTCTGTCGCAAAAGTTTACAATGGCAGAAGCAGTTGAGCAAATGCCAGCCCACCAGACACTCCCACCGGCCAATTGCAGGGCTAGCAGAGCAGGTTCGTTGCTGTGAGAGGACGCATTCAGAAGCATTTCCCATGGAATTCATCTACACGTACGCCTGGTTGATCCCCGTCTATCCTTTGGTGGCGGCCTTTCTCCTCGGCTTAGGCATCCTGATGTTCAACGCCTGGACAAGGGCCAACCGCTCTTTGGCTGCCTTTTTGAGCGTGTTCGCGACCGGGACGGCGATGGTTCATGCCTTTGCCCTTTTGGTCAGCCAGGTGCAAGGGCACGAAACCGTCCTCAGAACCATCACCTGGGCCCAGGCGGGATCCTTCTCGGTGGACATGGGCTTTGTCGTGGATCACCTGAGCGCCATGATGCTGGTGGTGGTGACCACGGTGGCCTTTCTGGTGCAGATCTACTCCGATGGCTACATGGCCCACGATCCCGGCTATGTGCGTTTCTACGCCTACCTGAGCTTATTTAGCTCCTCGATGCTGGGCTTGGTGGTCAGCCCCAACCTGGTGCAGATCTATATCTTCTGGGAGCTGGTGGGGATGTGCTCCTACCTGCTCATCGGCTTTTGGCACGACCGGCAGGCGGCGGCAGAAGCAGCGCAAAAGGCGTTTGTGGTCAACCGGGTGGGAGATTTCGGCCTGCTGTTGGGCATTTTGGGCTTTTACTGGATTTCCGGCACCTTCGCGTTTGACGAGATCGGGCGCAACTTGCAGGAGATGCTGGCTAGCGGGGCAGTGAGCAGCAGCTTGATTGCCCTGTTTGCGGTGTTGGTGTTCTTGGGGCCGGTGGCCAAGTCGGCCCAGTTCCCGCTGCATGTGTGGTTGCCGGATGCTATGGAAGGTCCCACGCCCATTTCCGCTCTCATCCACGCGGCGACGATGGTGGCGGCTGGGGTATTCCTCTTGGCCCGCATGTTCCCGGTGCTGGAAGGGATCCCGGTGGCCATGGACATCATCGCCTGGACGGGGGCGGGCACAGCCTTCTTGGGGGCCACCATTGCCATCACCCAAAACGACATCAAAAAAGGCTTGGCCTACTCCACCATTTCCCAGCTGGGCTACATGGTCATGGCCATGGGGTGCGGCGCCTATGGGGCGGGCCTGTTTCACCTGATGACCCACGCCTACTTTAAGGCGATGCTCTTTTTGTGCTCTGGCTCAGTTATCCACGGCATGGAAGCGGTGGTCGGCCATGACCCGGTTTTGGCCCAAGACATGCGCCTGATGGGGGGGTTGCGCAAATACATGCCGGTTACGGCCATCACGTTTTTGATCGGCACGTTGGCCATTTGTGGGATCCCGCCCTTCGCCGGCTTTTGGTCTAAAGACGAGATCTTGGGCGCTGTTTTCGAACGGAACCCAGCTCTGTGGGGGGTGGGCTTCCTCACCGCCGGCATCACTGCCTTCTACATGTTTCGCATCTACTTCCTCACCTTCGAAGGGGAGTTTCGCGGCACCAACCTGAGACTGCGGCAGGAGGTGGCCATCAGCCACGGCCGTCCTGTGCCAGCTTTTGCCTACGTTTTTGCGGGGAAACAACCGGCCTTTGGCCCTGGAGCCATGAACATTCAAGAAAAACCCCAGCCCAGCAGCCATCCTGAAGCCCACGAAAACCTGCACGACGGAGATGCCCATGCCTCAGAGCCCCATGAGTCCCCTTGGTCGATGACCTTCCCGCTGTTGGCTCTGGCCGTCCCTTCTGTGCTGATTGGCCTGGTGGGTACCCCTTTTGCCAACTTCTTTGAAGCTTTCATCCACCCACCGACTGAGTCTGTGGCAGAGGCAGGCTCGATTTTACCGCTGGTGGCAGCAGAGTGGCAGGAGGTGCTGGCGGGCCATTTCGATTGGGCAGAGTTTCTAATCATGGCGGGTAGCTCCGTGGGCATTGGGCTGATCGGCATCACCTTGGCCAGCTTGATCTACTGGCAAAAGCGCATCGACCCGGGAACCTTCCCCCAAAGCCTGCAGCCGCTCTACTACTTCTCCCTCAACAAGTGGTACATTGACGACCTCTATGAGCGAGTCTTTGTGCAGGGCACCCGCTTCGTGGCACGGGAGGCGCTGGAGGTGGACAGCCGCATTGTGGATGGTGTGGTCAACCTGACGGGCTTGGTGACCATGGTGAGCGGCGAGGCGATGAAATACCTGGAGAGCGGCAAGGCCCAGTTTTACGCTTTGATTATCTTTGCAGCGGTGGTGGTGATGGTGGTGGCATCAGGGGTAGGGTTCTAGCTCGAAGGCGAGGATGGATCCGGCCCGCTTGGCCAAGGGATCCCTCAGCCTAGAACTGCTGCTATGCTACGGAGCAAGTTGAGCGGATCCCTTGTTGCAATGGCCCCGCGTTCTCTTAAGTCGATTTCGCATCCCTTGTTGGCGGAAAGGCAAGGTCAGAGGGAGCGTGTCTTGGCCCTGAAAAATCAGATCGAAGCGATCCTCTACTTAAAAGGGCAGCCCCTGGAGCTATCCGCCCTGGCCCAGTTGGCCCATTGCAGTCGCGACGAAGCCTACGATGCGCTGCTGGAATTAATGGAAGACTATGCCCATCGCGATTCTGCCCTGGAAGTCCTACAGGTGGGGGAAGGGTTTGCCCTGCAGTTGCGGGAGCCGTTTTTGGAGCTGGCCAACCAGCTTTTACCCCCTGAAATTGGGGTGGGTGCTACCCGTACCCTGGCTACAATCATTCTGCGTGGCCCGCTCTCGCAAGCCGATTTGGTGGAGTTGCGCGGTCAAGGTGCTTATCAGCACGTGGCAGAGCTGGTAGAAAAAGGCTTCGTTACCCGCTATCGCAAAGAAGGCTGCCGTTCCCCTTGGTTGCGCGTGACGGATAAATTTCATCGCTACTTCACAGTAGATGAGCTGGCCAAAAAAGCAGCAGAGGCAGCCTCCTTCCCCGAACAGTAAAAAGGATCCCCGATAAGGGGATCCAGACCAAAAGGATCCCAGCTTTACCCGACGAAGGGATCCCTTCTCAAGCGCCCGTCAAAGTTGGTGTTCGGGCTTTTACTACTTATTAGGCTGAGGGGTGACCCGCAAATAAGGCTTAATTTCCTGATAGCCTTTCGGGAACTTTTCTTTCAGCAATTCCGGATCTTTCAACGAAGGCGGGATGATAACATCGTCACCGTCTTTCCAGTCGGCGGGAGTGACAACGTTATACTTATCCGTCAACTGCAGGGCATCGATCACCCGCAGGAGCTCGTCGAAGTTGCGGCCTGTGCTGGCCGGGTAGGTGAGAATGAGGCGGATCTTCTTGTTGGGATCGATGATGAACACCGAGCGCACCGTCAGGGGCAGCCCTTCTTGGTTGATGTTGGTTTGATCCAACATGTCGTAGAGCTGAGAAACCTTGCGGTCTGCATCCGCCAAGATGGGATAGTTCAGGGTGGTGTTCTGGGTTTCCTCGATGTCTTTTACCCAGCCGACGTGGGAGTCCACATCGTCCACACTGAGGGCGATCACCTTCACACCCCGCTTTTCAAATTCGGGCATCAGCTTGGCAACGGTGCCCAGCTCTGTGGTGCAGACCGGCGTGTAATCGGCGGGGTGAGAGAACAGCACCACCCAGCTATCCCCGGCCCAAGAGTAGAAGTCAATTTCGCCGTGGGTAGACTTTTGCGTGAAATTGGGAGCAGTATCGCCAAGTCGGAGAGACATACGCTCTTGATCCTCCGTAAAAGGGTTCAATCCGGTGAGACAGGGATCCGGATCCTTCGACCCGATCCCTCCCGATCTTGCCACATAACTCCACTTTTCCGAGCGGATTGCAGGTGATTTTAAGATTCTTGCTGGCGGGAGGGAGTGCTCCTCCTCTTCCCTGACGCCTTGCGCCCAGGCAGAACGTAAATAATTGCTGCGCGGATCTTAACGTTCCTTAAGTTCTTTGCTGCAGCGGTAGCCCCCTAGAAGTATGCTAGGTAGCACTAGATCCTCTGACGTAAGGTAGGCCATGGAAGAATTGAGGCAAGACGCAGAAACCGTTACACCTTGCAGCTTGGCCACCCTGTGGGCGCAAAAATATGTAGACAAGCTACGGGCACAGGCTGCCTTGGGCGAGCTGCCAGGCGCCCCTCTAGCTGACAAGGTGAAGGGATCTTTGCGCTTTGCCAGCTCCCAGGCCTGGGCGAAGACGGAGCGGCTCTTGGCTGCTGAAATACCGAGGCAGCGGCTGGATCCGGACTTGATTGATCCCTGGCAAATTGCCGAGGATTCCCAGGAGTTATTTGAAAAGGCAGCAGCAAGTTGTGGGGAGGGCCTCTCACCAGCCCGCTTTTCGGTAAAGATCGCGCCATCTTGTGGCCAGCTGCGGGCTCGCTACAGCAAGCCGGATCCGCGGGTACTTGGCTTTTTAAGCATGCAATTTCACTACACGGGGCAAATGGTCCTGCAGGCTCTGCTGCCCCAGGAGCGGGGTCTCTTCCACCCCTACTTGAAGGTCATGGATGACCACCTGTACATGCCTTTGCAGAGGATGTACGAGGCCGCTGCCGCCCAGGCAGGCGATCACTTTTCTGCGCCTTTGGCTGCTATTCAAGAGCTCTTGCCCCTGGTTACCAGCGTGGCAGAGTCCATTTGTGCCGAGGTAGCCCAACGTTTTCCGGACTATCACTGCGAAAGCGGTCCCTTGACAGATCTGAACGTGCGGATTTCCAGCATCCGCGATGTGGAGATGTTTCAGGTGTACTTGGGCCTCTGTGCCCTAGAAGGCAGCATGGCGGCTATCCAGCAGGAGCTGTTTCCCCTCTGTGTGATGCTCTACCCCCCTTTGAAAGTGAGCTGGGAGCTGGTACGGCAGATGCTCAAGCTCTTGGATAAGGTTCTGAGGTCTGGTCTCAGCCAGGCCAGCTATGCCGTCCTGCTGCCCTACCTCCAGACAGTGCAGGGTATGTTCTCGCTGGAGGTTTTTCCTGAAAATGACCCCATCTGGAGCCATCATCCCGATGTGATGCGCTTTATGGAGACGGCGCAGAATCTGTTGCAAGAATTGCTGGCTCAAAAAGCTTAAAGGCCAGTTAACGCCACCATTCCTATTCCCGCTCGCGACCTCCCAGTTACGCAAGGAAGGGAACATTGGCAGTTGCTGCTCAGCCTGCCTGCAGCTTGGGATCCACCAGCTCGGCCACGAATTGGTGCAGGATGGTGACATAGCGCTCTCCGGCCACCTGCAGCAAGTTGTTGTGATCGGCTCCCTCGATGGGCACCAAGCGTTTGGGATCCCGTGCTGCTTGGTAAAGGGCTTCAGCATGCCAGAAGGGGATTAGACAATCCTGGGTACCGTGCAAAATCAGCAGCGGGCAATCGATCTTGGCAATGCGGCTGAGGTTATCGAAGCGATCGAAGGGCAGCAGCGGGATGCGCGTCAAGACGCGGAAGGCAGTCACGAAAGTAGATTCCAGGATCAGGCCGCCCACCGGCTTTTGGGCTGCCAAATAAACCGATGGCCCACCCCCTACTGATCTTCCATAGACCAAGATCCGCTCCGGCGGGATCCCTTGGGCAACTAGGTAAGTGTAAGCGGCCTCGATATCTTTGTAAGCGCCGGCCTCGGAAGGGATCCCTTCGCTGGTGCCGTAACCGCGGTAGTCGTAGGCCAAGACGGCAAACCCAGCCTGCTGCAGGCCCACCAGGCGGGGCAGGATATCCCCCAAGTCTTCGGCGTTGCCATGGCTGTAGAGGAGGGTGTAGGCAGCGGCGGGATTGGGCAAATGTACCGCTGAAATCTGTAGCCCATCAGAGGTCGTGAGCTTGAGAATGGCATCCCCATCTCGATAGCTGGCGGGACGAGGCAAAAAGATCATTCGCTCCGATTGAAACCAGCCCAGCCAGAGCAGGTAGCCGTACACCACCAGCCCGACGAGCAGCAAAGATCGCCCCACGCGCAGCCACGAGAAGGATCCCCAAACTAGTTGTAGGAGATCTCGGTGGGGCATTGACAGGAAGGCATCGACAAGTAAGTTAAGCTCAATTTGCGGCACTTGCCCAAGGTTCTGCGCTGCTTACAGGCAACCCCTTTCCCATAAGGGAAGAGGGGAGCAGGAAAACTGCATCCTTCAGGGCTCCGCTTGAGAGAAAAAGCATTTCCAGGCACAAACCCCAATCCAGTTAACAAGGGTGTGGGCGACAATGGTGACCAACAGGTTTCCCGACAGCCACAAGCCAATCCCCATGAGGATACCAACCCCGCTGGCCCAGACGGCATAGGGCCAGCCCTGCCATCCCAGCCAATGCAAGGCGCCAAACAAGAGGCCGCTCAGCAGGATCCCGCCTGTCCACCCTAAGGGGCTGGCCACCAGAGCTGACAGCAGCACACCGCGAAACAGCCATTCCTCGCTCCAGCCCGGCAGCAGGCCCACCCAAAGGATATCTCCCCACTGCAAGGGATCCGCCACCCAGTGTAAGTAGGCAGTGGCTGCCCGACGATAGGCTGGCCAGAGCCGGTAAACCCCGCCGCTGAGCAGAGCCACCCCCAGTCCCAGCCCTGCCCCCCACGCCAAGGCTAGGGGATCCCAGCGAAACGGCACAGGGAAGGAGGATCCCAGCCAGATCCAGAGACCCACAATGAGAGCCGAAAACAGGGTGGTGATGCCCATTCCATTCAAGATCTGTTCGCGTGTGCAGGGCTGAATCTGGGAAGTCATGGAGGGGATCCCTAGGCTTCGAACTCCGGAGGGTTAACAGCAGCTGCTGTTTTTATCATCGTTTATCTCAGCGGTTCTAGGTTCACGGCAGGTTGACAGCAGCTACAGAGCGCCCCTCAAAACTGCCTCAGCTTGTAAGCCAGCATGGATATGAGCCTTGAGTGTGACCAAAGGGACTCAATCGCCAGGGACTCAATCGCCCCCTTGCTCTGTCTTCTGAGCCTCTGTGTAGCGCTTGATAACCTCTCCGGAAACTTGCCCCGCTGTACCCGCGTAGTAGCTTGGGTTCTACAAATAACCACCCCAGAGCCTCTTTTTGAGTTCAGAATGTCTCCCAAAGAGAGCAGGAGCCGTGGAACTTTTAATACCTTGGCAACGACCGCCGGAGCCGCCTTGGGAGAAGCAGAAAGAAAAACGTGATTCAAGGCTTAGAGTAGAGAAGGGCTTCCAAGCTTTTACCCTCAGCCCGGCTATACCCCAAATACCCACACCCGAGATGAGTGCAAAGTGCTCCGCACCACGGACGCGACCGAGCGGCGCATTCACCAAGCCATTCAAAACGCGCAGGCTCGCTTCGACAGCGACAAGTTCGCCGACAAATTTGCCCAGCAACTGCGGGGAGAGCCGGGGAACTGAAGAAAAGCGAGCAGGAATGGCTCAGTCGCCTGGGAGCCTTGGGCAACCCAACCAACAGCGGATCTACTGCTGGCCAATTCAAATCTGCGGTGGGATTGTTTTCTGGAGAGTTGCCGCTACCATTACACTTTGAGCGTTGCCACCGGAAACTCCCCGGCGGGAAAAGAAGAGGGGGCTGCGTCCAAAGTGGGGGATTAAGGTCATGTTCCAGCGTATTGCTCTCGGCTCTGCTGCATTGGGATTGCTTCTGGCCATACCCGTCCTTCCCAGCCACGGGTTTGGAGAGCCCCGGGTCGTTCCCGATACCCCGTTCTACTTCGACAACCACCGCTTCGATCGCTACCCAGATGCGGTTGTGGTGCGGGTGGTCAACGGCGACACCCTAGTGGTGCAAATCGAAGGGGAACAGAAGATGCGCCTAATCCGGTTGGCCGGGATCGAGGGTCTCAGCCCGGAAGAAAACCCCTATTACCAACAAGCCATTGAACTGATGCGGGAGCGCATCCTCTACCGCACCGTCAAGCTGGAAGGGGATAAGTTGCTGCGCAACGTAGATGCTACGGGCTTGGTGGAGGCCTATGTCTGGTTAGAAGGCCATCAGATGAACGCCATGTTGGTGCGCAATGGCCTGGCCCGCATCATCCCCTACAGCCACAACATCAAGTACGACAGCTACTACGGTGGCCTACAAGAAAAAGCCCAGCAGGAGCGCCTTGGCATTTGGAGCCGTCTCTGAGTTGGCTTTATACTGAACTTCAGTTCTTTATTTAATCTTCAAGGGAGCAGAGAGGAAAGAGCATGACTCTAGTCAATAATAAGCTCAACTATACTGAA
>NZ_JANSIM010000089.1:0-14037 GCF_047502655.1 Synechococcus sp. R5-12
AAGCCCACGCTGTACCTGTAGGGTCAGTGATGGGAGTATGTCACCTAAACGGGGGATCCTCTGGGGTGGGCCAGAGAACCCGTTGCGGCTGTCCGGTGTCCGGCAGGGAGAGGGGAGTGTGGCCAAGGGGCTCCAGAAGCCAGCTACGCTGGGGCGGGCTCCAGTTGCCCTGGCGGGCCTCGATCTCCAGAATGAGCTGGCCATTTTGCTGTCGCAAGCGGAAGAGGGTGGTGGCCCAGGCTCCTGCTCGATGGGCGAGGGTTTCCCCGTCGTCTTCGTAGAGGGTGAAGCTGCCGTTGCCGGGGTAGAGTTTGAGGTGCGGTTGGTCACGGCGCAGGTGGGCGGTGGACGGGCAGGGGGGAGCTAAAGGCAGAACGGAGCCACCCCGCACAAACAGCGGCAGTTGTTCGAGAGGGGCAGGGACGAGAATGTAGCGGGGGCCGGTGTGGGCCTGACCTGTCCACCAATCAAACCAAGTGCCCTGGGGTAGGTAAACAGCGCGGCACCGCACGCCAGGCCGAACCACAGGGGCAGCTAGGAGGGCGGATCCCAGCATGGCTTGATCTGAGATCTCGTAGGTTTGCGGATCGTCGGGAAACTCGTAGAGAAGGGGGCGCAAGATGGGGGATCCGGTTTGGCTGGACTCCCAAAAGAGGCTGTAGAGGTAGGGCAGCAGCTGGTAACGCAACTGAATGGCCTGCCGGCAGATGGTTTCCACTTCGAGGCCAAAGCTCCAGGGCTCGTGGGGGCGGGTGCCCAGGGCGCTGTGGCCGCGCATGAGGGGGTAAAGAATTCCCATTTGCATCCAACGGGCAAACAGCTCGGGAGTGGCATTGCCACCGAAGCCGCCGATGTCCGCGCCGACAAAGCTAACTCCCGACAGGCCCAGGTTTAGGAGCATGGGCAGGGACATCTCCAGGTGTTCCCAGGAGGATTGGTTGTCGCCTGTCCAGACGGCAGCCCAGCGCTGGATCCCAGCAAAGCCGGAGCGAGTCAGCACGAAGGGGCGCCGGTTGGGGTTGAGCTGTTCCAAGCCTTCACGGGAAGCGCGTGTCATCAGCAGGCCGTACAGGTTGTGAACTTCGGCGTGGGTGGTGGGTTCGTCGGGTGGGCCTTGGGGGGCATCGAGGGGGATATCGACGATCTGGCCGCCGTCTCCAAAGGGGCGGTCGTTGAGGGCCGGCTCGTTCATGTCGTTCCAGATGCCATCCACACCGGCTTGGGTGAGAACCCGTTGCCAGGATCCCCACCACTGCCGCACTCCGGGGCGCAAGAAGTCGGGGAAGAGGACTTTGCCTGGCCAAACGTAGCCATGGAAGAGGTGGCCGTCGGCGCGGCGGATAAAGAAATCCTGGGCCAAGCCCTCGTCGAAGACGGCGTAGTCGGCTTCGGGCTCGAACTTGACGCCGGGATCCACAATGGCTACCACCCGGAAGCCAGCCTCGTGGAGTTGGGCCATGAGCCGGGCCGGTTCGGGGAAGCGGCGGGGATCCCAGGTGAAGACGCGGTAGCCGCGCATGTAGTCGATATCCAAGTAAATGACGTCGCAGGGGATCTGCCGCTGGCGAAATTGCTGCGCAACGGTTTGAACCTGGGCGGCGCTGGCGTAGCTCCAGCGGCACTGTTGGTAGCCCAAGGCCCAGAGGGGAGGAAGGGGAGGCCGCCCAGTGAGTTGGGTGTAGGTCTCGAGCACCAAGGCCGGGGTGGGGCCGTAGATCAGGTAGTAATCCAGCTCGGGGGCGCGCACCTCGATGGCCCACTGCTCGGGATCGATCTGGCCCAGGTCGAACTGGCTCCAGTGGGTGCAGTGCAGGAAGAGCCCGTAGCAGAGGTTGGGGCGAAGAAACAGGGCGAAGGGAATGGCCTGGTAGAGATTGTCGCTGTGGGCGTCGTAGTTCCAGCAGTCGCGAGTCCAGTGGCTGTAGCGCCGACCCCGTTTGTTGAGTAGCCCCGCCCGTTCCCCTAGGCCATAGATGTGCTCGGCAGGGTGGAGGTGTTTGACCAGGCGGATGCTATCGGATCCCCAGGTAAGCCCAGAGGAGACATCGGCGCAAAACTCTTGCCCTTGAGAGTCTTGAAAACTGAACCGGAGGGGATCCCGATCGATCTGAACTTGCACCTGGGAGGTGGACAGGTGGATTTGGGTGGAGCTTTCCTGCAGTTCAAAGGGAGCCGGCGGCCACTCTTCATCGGCTGGAGCCACATCCCAGGAACGACGGGGCAAAAACGCTCCGCTGGGGCTAAAGCGCAGCCGAAACAGACGGGGGGTGAGCACCTGCATAGACCAGCGGCCCTGGGCACAGATGAGGTGGATCCCTCTGGAGTGGGGCTGGAGCTGCTGCAGGGATCCGCAGGTTTGCCTTTGGGGTGGGCGGGCGGGGGATTGGCCGTTCGCGCCCGCGGGATCGAGTCCCAAGATCTCGCCAGGTTCCAGCATGCTTTGGAGACAGATTGCTGCTCTCAAGGCTAGCCTATGGCCGGGAGGGGACAGGGGGTTGCCCACTCTGGTCCGCAGTGGGTTTTACCCTCATCGGTACCCATCTCCAGAAGAGCAGCAGTAATAATCGACTAGCTCAGACCCCAGAATCCATCGCGAAAACGAGGCGGCAATGGCCATGAGGATCCCGGCGATCAAGCTTCTCTCCTCACTGCTGCTTTTTGGGGGGGTGTCCGTCCCCGCTGTCGTGGCGGCCTACCCGGTCAGCCCGGAGATGGTGATGACCCTGCAACAGGGGGATCATGCCCAAGCCTTGCCCAGGGCCAGAACGGAGCAAGCGTTTCGGGTGGTTACTTTGGCCCAGGGTTTGGAGCACCCTTGGGGGATGGCCTTTTTGCCGGATGGAACTCTCTTGGTTACCGAACGCCCAGGGCGGCTGCGCCGGGTTACCGACCAGGGGTTGGATCCCCAGCCAATAGCCGGTGTGCCCGAGGTGTTTGCCCAGGGGCAGGGGGGCCTGCTGGACATCGCCTTGCACCCCAACCATGCAGAGAACGGCTGGATTTATCTGTCTTATGCAGCGCCTGGGCCCGGTGGGGGAGGCACGCGGGTGGCGCGAGCTCGTCTGGGGGAAGGGGGCCTACAGGATCTGGAAGTGATTTTTGATATGGAGCGCAAGACCCCCGCTCAACAGCACTTTGGCTCCCGCCTGGCCTTTGATGAACAGGGATTTCTCTACATCAGCACCGGCGACCGCGGAGAACGGGATCGAGCCCAAGATTTGGGGGATTCTGCCGGTAAAGTGTTGCGCATTACGGATGCGGGCGGGATCCCGGCGGACAACCCATTTGTCGGCCAAGCAGGGGCTTTGCCGGAAACTTTTACCTATGGCCACCGCAACATTCAGGGAATGGCCCGCCACCCTGAAACAGGGGCAATTTGGTCCCATGAACATGGGCCGCAGGGTGGGGACGAGATCAACATCTTGGCCCCCGGCGTCAACTACGGCTGGCCCCTAATCACCTACGGTCGAGAATATACGGGAGAACCCGTCGGCCAAGGACTGGCGGCAGCTCCCGGCTTGGCTTCCCCTCTGCTGCACTGGACGCCCTCAATTGCCCCTTCCGGCATGACTTTCTACACAGGGGAGGCTTTCCCCGAATGGCGGGGCAACCTATTTGTGGGGGCGCTGGCCGGGCAACACCTGGCGCGCTTGGTACTGGATGGAGAGCGCGTGGTGGCGGAAGAGCGCCTGCTGGAAGGGGCGGTGGGTCGCATTCGCGATGTGCGGCAGGGGCCGGATGGCTTGCTCTACCTGTTGACCGATGCCCCCAGTGGATCCCTGCTGCGCCTGGAGCCAGCACCCTGAAGGCATCGGCTCGGAGGAGAAGAGGAGCTGCCTTGATCCCGCTTACAACCGTCTGGCGGGACGGGGACTTTCCCCAGAGTAGGGCCTGGGAACTCAAAAGCTGAGGCTCTCCCAGGAGACGTTAATGTCTTCCAAAAGCAGCGACTTGTTGTAAATCTGCAGGATGATCAACAGGAAGACGGCAAATAGGGCCATGAAGACCGCCATCAGGGGCGTGGTGCCCCAGCCGGGAGCCACTTTACCGTATTCCGAGTTGAGGGGACGCAGCAGATCGCCCAGTCTGGTACGAATGGCCATAGGTTCTCGCAGTAAGTTAGGAACAGAACACATTGATGAAGTCGAAGATGACCAACCCGGGCGGTGGATCCTTGGTGCTCGGCACCGCCCAGACAGCCACCCCATTAAAATCACGCTATCAGAATCTGGCCAACCCCTTTTGCCTTGAGCAATGAATTGTAAACTTGTGTAATACTGTAGTCGAACGCTCTCAGGATCTGAGGACTCAGACTTAGATATGGAACCCACCTTTTCCCTAATTGTGGCGATTGCGGCAGTTACCATCTGCATCACCGCGTTTGCCATCTACACGGCCTTTGGCCCCCCTTCCAAGGACTTGCAGGATCCCTACGAGATGCACGAGGATTAAGGCCTGTCGTTGGGATATCTGGGTAAATGTCTGCTCGGCTGACCCCCCGTCTCTCCTTTCACAAGTACCAGGGGTTGGGGAACGATTTTATCTTGGTGGACAACCGCCGGCAGTCTCAGCCCTGCTTGAGCCCGGAAGAGGCCGTTGCCCTTTGCAATCGCCGCTTTGGGGTGGGAGCCGATGGGGTTATCTTCCTGCTGCCGGGGCAGGAGGGGGCAGATTTCAGCATGCGCCTCTTCAACAGCGACGGTTCCGAGGCGGAGATGTGCGGCAATGGGATCCGCTGTTTGGCCCGCTTTCTGCAGGACTTGGGGATCCCAGGTCGGGATGGCGCCTACCAGATCCACACCTTGGCGGGGCGAATCGTGCCGCAGGTGCGGGCAGATGGGCTGGTCACGGTGGACATGGGGATCCCTCGCCTTTTGGCCAAGCAAATCCCCACCACCTTGGTCGAACCGGATGAGAAGGTCATTCGGCAGCCGCTTGCAGTGGCCGGGCGAGAGTGGCGGGTGACGGCGGTGAGCATGGGCAACCCCCATTGTGTGGTCTTCCTGGAAGAAGAGGGATCCCTGGAGGAGCTGGACTTGGCAGCTGTGGGCCCCCTGTTTGAGCATCATCCGGCCTTTCCTGAGCGCACCAACACCGAATTTGTGCAGGTGCTCAGCCCGACTCGTCTGCGCCTACGGGTTTGGGAGCGGGGAGCAGGGGCAACGCTGGCTTGTGGGACGGGTGCCTGTGCTGTTTTGGTGGCTGCTGTTTTGGAGGAGCGCGCAGAATCGCAAGCTACAGTAGAACTGCCGGGAGGAAATCTGGAAATTCGCTGGGATCCGAGCACACAGCACGTGTGGATGACCGGCCCTGCCCTACACGTCTTCAGCGGCACCACTGCCGGTTGAGAACTAGGCTCCCAGACCCAACAGGAGGATGGCCAGGAGGCCGAGGATCCCATAGGCAACGCTCCAGCCCTGCCGCCAGATCAGCGCCACTGCCAGGCCCAATAAGACCAAGCCCAAGCCCAGGCCAAGGCGGAGAAATAGAGGGTGTACAAACTGGCTGAGGGAGCGTTTGAGCCAGGGGAAGATCACCCCCAAGGCGAAGGCCAGTCCTACGGGGATCCAATCGATCCAACCTGTCTGCTCCCAGCCCCCCAACAGGTAAAAGCCGCCCAGACAAAGGCCCAGGCAGAAAAACAGCACCCGCATGCCGGGATAGTCTTGTCGATAGTTGAAAGCAAGGCTTCGGAGCTCCTTGGGGTGGGCCAAGACCAATGGCTCTACAGCAAAGCTTTCGCTCCACTCCGGCGCTTCTTCAGTTTGTCCGCGGCACCAAAGGTAAACGTTGACCTTGCGCAACCCTTGCAGCAGAGAGGCTTCCACCGCACTGCGCACCACCTCCATCACCTGCAGGGTATCCACCACATCGCCCGGCAGCCGTTCCAGCAGCACGTTGAGAACAGGCCCCTTCAGCTCGGCTCGGCCAAACAGCCGCAAGTTGGCAAGCTTGTAATCGAGGATTTGGTTCAAGATTTTGAGCTGGCGGCGCATGGGATCCCGCGAACAGAGAGCCGTCGTTCGACCGGTTGACTCAAAGCTTCAACATGACCGGTATGACCAGTTTAATGGCTTGGGCCAGAGCAGCAGAGGAGAGGCGTTGCCGGTGTGAAAGGGAAGTGGGACTATCCCATGAGGGTGCGAATGCACCGGCGAATGCTGAGGTTGGATTGCTCCAAGTCGGCAAATCCGCTCAGAAGAGTTCCCTGGCCGTCCAACAGCAACAAAACAGCCTGGCGGCGAAAATTGATCCCAGGCAAAGCTGCAGCGGCTATTTCTTGCAGCTTCTGGATGGTTGCTCCCTCAAAATCGACCGAGACATACACAAACGGAGAAACCAGGCGGGGATCCGTCGGTACACTCTCCCGGATGGCCTGCAAAACCAAGTGGCGCACCAGCAGCAGCCCCCTGCCATCCACCAGCACGATCTGGCGCAGCCGAGGGTTTTGCCCAAACTCCAGGGCCAAACTTTTGGAGAGGGCTTCCGATTGCGAGCGGGTTTGGCTGTTGGTCAGGATCAGCGCTTGAATGCCCTCATACCGACTTAGGTCAAGCCGATCCCCAGAAACGCTTTCCACCTTGAGGTCAAGAGATGTTTTGGGGTTGCCGTTGCTGGGGCAGTTGCCAGCTTGGGCGGGATCGAACGCACCTTGAGAAAGCAGGGCAAGGGTGGCAAACCCCAAAGCCACAAGTCTCTTTTGAACGCAAAGCCAGCAGCGGTTAGCCGGGGCACAGCAGCAGGACAGCACTCGGTTCATGGCGGGGAGCTCTGGAGCGGGCCGGCCAAATCTTAACCGATCTTCATCTTTGGTGCTCCAAAATGCCCTCTGGGCTTCTCATCCCCATTGGGTTGGTGCCCATAATGGAAGGCAGTTTCTGGTTTGCTGGCCATGACTCACGCCTCTTTGCTGGATGCCCTCAACCCTTCTCAACGGCAAGCGGTGCAACATTTTTGTGGCCCGTTGCTGGTGGTTGCCGGGGCAGGTTCCGGCAAGACACGCGCCCTCACCCACCGCATTGCCTACCTGGTTCGCCACTATCGGGTGGATCCAGGAGAAATTTTGGCCGTGACCTTCACCAACAAGGCCGCCCGTGAGATGAAAGAGCGCATTGAGCAGCTCTTTGCCGAACAAGAAGCTCAAGAACAATTTGGGATCCCGCTGGAGCAATTGGAGCCAGCCCAAGTCACCCGGCTGAAATCCAGCGTTTACCATCGGCTGATTAAACCCCTTTGGATCGGCACTTTCCACAGCTTATTTGCCCAGATCCTGCGCATAGATATTGAAAAATATCAGGATCCCAAGGGGCGAAAGTGGACTCGCAACTTCTCGATTTTCGATGAATCAGATGCCCAATCCCTGGTGAAGGAGATTGTAACCAAGCAACTGAACTTGGATGAGCGCAAGTTTGACCCAAGGTCGGTACGCTACGCCATTAGCAATGCCAAAAACCAAGGTTGGACTCCTGCCGACCTGGAGCGCAATCAGCCCAACTTCCGTGGCCGTACCATCGCCCAAGTTTACGAAATCTATGAAGACCAACTGGCAGCCAACAATGCTCTGGACTTTGATAACTTGATTTGGATACCAGTGCAGCTTTTTCGACAAAACGAGCAGGTGTTGGCTTACTGGCACCAACGATTTCGACACATTTTGGTGGATGAATACCAAGACACCAACCGCACTCAGTATGAGTTGATTCGTCTGTTGGCCACCAACGGCGAGACCTGCAGATCTCGGTTGGATTGGAGAAACCGATCGATCTTTGTGGTGGGAGATGCCGATCAAAGCATCTATCGGTTTCGCGGGGCAGATTTTACCATTTTGCTGGAGTTTCAAGAGACCTTTGGAGATGGTCTCCCGGATGATGATACCCGCACCATGATCAAGCTGGAGGAGAACTATCGCTCTACAGCTACCATTCTGCAGGCAGCTAACGCTCTCATCGAGAAAAATACAGAGCGCATTGATAAAGTTCTCAGGCCAACCCGTCAGCAAGGAAGTCCGATTTTCCTTCATCAGGCGGATGACGAGATTGCAGAGGCTGAGTTTGTTGTCAATACCATCCGGCGGTTACACAGCCAAAATGCCAATGCTTTCTCCTGGGGAGATTTTGCCATTCTCTACCGCACCAACGCTCAATCCCGTCCTTTTGAAGAGGTTTTGCTGCGGTGGGGGATCCCTTACACGGTGGTAGGCGGACTGCGATTTTACGATCGCAAAGAAATTAAGGATGTCCTGGCCTATTTGCGGGTTGTGGCCAACCCTGCCGACTCCTTTAGCCTGCTGCGAATTATTAACGTGCCGCGCCGTGGCATCGGCAAATCTACTCTGGACAAGCTGACCGAAGCGGCGGCGGCTCTCAACGTGCCTTTGTGGGCAATTCTCAGCGATGAAACCTCTGTAAGTAGCTTGGCGGGCCGTTCGGCTAAGCCTGTCATTCAGTTTGCTCAGTTGATTCAGCATTGGCATCGACAGGCTTCTCAGACTTCAGCCGCCACCCTTATCGAAGGGTTGCTAAGGGATTCCGGCTATTTGGAGGATCTCAAGGCACAGGGTACAGACGAAGCTGAAGAAAGAGCGGCCAACGTGATGGAACTTTACAATGCCGCCCGCCAATTCGAGGAAGAACAGGAGGATCCCAGCCTTGAGGCTTTTTTGAGCAATGTGTCTTTGGCTTCCGACTTGGACAACCTTCAGGAAGGCGCTGAGAAAGTTTCGCTAATGACGTTGCACTCTTCCAAAGGTTTGGAGTTTCCTGTTGTGTTCTTGGTGGGGGTGGAACAGGGTCTATTTCCCAATTTCCGGGCTTTGGAGGATCCCGCTGCTTTGGAAGAAGAGCGACGCCTTTGCTACGTGGGCATTACCCGTGCCCGTGAGCAGTTGTATATCAGCCACGCCAGGGAAAGGATGCTCTACGGCAACCGCGAACCAGCTATTCCTTCGGTATTTTTAAGTGAACTGCCCCAAGAGTTAATCGAATTCGACGGACGCGGAGCCGTTTCTCGACAGCTCTCCCACGGCAGTGGACTGTCCCTTTCAGATGCACCCAAGGCCAGGCCCAATCGCCGCCAAAGCCGTTCAGAACAGTGGGCGATTGGAGATCGTTTGCAACATCCCCAATTCGGACAAGGCCAGATTACCCATGTGTTCGGCAGTGGTGAACGGGTCACGATTGCGGTGAGGTTTCCCGCTATCGGTCAACAGAAAATCTTGGATCCCCGTATCGCTCCTATTCAAAAGCTTAGCTAGGCGGCTGAACTCGGAAGGGCTCCAGCGATGAAGAGAGGCAAAGGGAAGTGCTGTAGAAGTCCGTAGCTCATTCGAGATTGCCTTGCCGTTGACGTCGTTGGTGATCCCTTGCTTTATATGTGTTTGCTTTATATGTGTTGCTGCACGACGGGGAAAGCAAAACCTCAGCTCCCCCTTTCCCTGATTTGACCGTTGCCCAACCCTCGACCTTACCTCTGCCCCCTCGTCACTAATTGCTTGTAATTGCTTGACTACCCGGTCTTGGGATCCCTCGCCAGGCTTAACCCAGTCGGCTGGGACTGAGTTGTCTCGGCTCTGTCCGGTACCAGGCGCAGGGGCGGGCCAAAGCGGCCAACCGCTACAGTGTTGTTCAGGGCCGGGATCTGGCGGATGGATCCCTGGCGTAGGCAGCGGTGTAGACGGCGCAGCAGGAAGAGGTCGGCTTCGGAGCACTCCTCTCGAAATAGCCTTACGTTAAGTTCGTGTTCCTGAGCAGCGGTGAGCAAACCGGTCATCATGGCGGTTTGAATGATCTGCTGCACGGTTATGGTTGTCGCTTCATCCATAGGTTTAGGCGATTGGATGGAGACCTTTTGCTGCTCTTATTCTCGACAAATCCCTCTGATATTGACTCCGCCAAATAGCGGATTCGGTATGCGCGCACTTTGTCTTCTTTCTCGGTGCTCGGAAATAGGGCTTTCCAGATACCCATTGACCTTCTGAGCCATCCGGATTCCGTGTAGGCGAAAAGCTTGAAATCTTTGTGTCACAAGCCTTTCTAATCGAAGTGGGAGCAGAGCCAACAATTGGATACGTAGGGATCCCATCCTCACCGCAGTACAAAATTAGACTCAACAGTGAGTTGCTTGAACTTGCCAAAGAGGTGCTGATCCCATGATTTTTCGAGCTGTTGTTTGAGGCCGTAACAGATATCTGTGGCAATACGGAACTGAGAAGCGATGTTCGTCACCGACAAATGGCGTAGGGTTGCTTGGCTTTTTGTCTGTACCTTGTCGGCAATGAAGGCATAGAGGATGAGCAACAGCCTTGTGTTAGGGTGGGGGCATTCTAGGGTGGCAATGGGCTGTGTCAGAAACTCCACAAAAAGTCGGCTGTGCTGCCCCTCTGGGCTGCTGTGGCTGCGGCTGTTTGGGCCTGCTGGCGGTGTTGGGCCTGGGGCTGGCGGGGGCAGGGATCCTGATCTGGAATGGGATCCGCACTTCGGGTGCCTATCGCACCTACCAGTTGGCGGTGGAGCAGCTCGAACAAAATGCCGTGGTGGTGGAACGTTTGGGAGAGCCCCTGAGGCCGGGATGGCCCTCGCGGCTGCGCTTTCAGGAAGATGAGGAAGCCGGTTGGGTGTGTCTGTTCTTTTTGATTACAGGGGCCCAGCGCACCGGCGATGTGGTGGTGGAATCGGAGCGGGGCATGGCCGGCTCGGCATGGCAGTTGCGCCATCTGCAAGTGAAAGTTGACGGGGATCCGCAGGCCATTCAGGTCATCGAGGGGGAATCTCGGTGTGAAAAGGAAGAGTCGGATGGAGAAGCCCTGCCCCTGCAGCCAGAAGGCGACATCTAGGTAGCCGGATATGCTCAGCCGCGGGTAGAGTCAAAAGGGCTCCGTCCCGCTGACGCGAACGGTTGTGGCCTTGTTGGATCCCTATGCGGTCGCTCCCTTACCTGCGCTTGCTGCTGCTGTTGGCGCTGTTGGCCTCGTTCACCGGGCTGATCGTCTGGCTGATCCAATCGTTTCTCGATCTGTACTACGCCACCCGCTACCACCCGATTTTGGGGGGGCTGTTGATCGGGGTGCTGGTGCTGCTGCTGCTGGTGTTTTTGGCCGCTGCCATCTACTACTTGTTTCTGTTTCGCCAACCCGCCCCCAGCAGGAGGGAAATTACCCAACCCCCTGCCTTGCCGGAGACGGCTTTGGAAAAGCGGAAAGCGGCGCAACAGAACTTGGCTCAACTGGAGGCGCAGCTAGCGCAAATCCAGGATGAAGTGGCGCGGGCAGCGCTGGCGGAGCGGTCGGCCCTGCTGGCCCAACAGTTGGCCCAGCCCCAGCTGAAGGTGGTGGTCTTCGGCACCGGGTCGGCGGGCAAGACTTCTCTGGTGAACGCGCTGCTGGGGCGGCGGGCGGGGGCGGTGGCGGCCACTCTGGGCACCACCCAGGCGGTGGCTTGTTACGATTGGAACTTGCCTGGGATCCCGCAGCCGGTGCAGATCCTGGATTGCCCCGGCATTTTGGAGATCGGCCCGGCAGGGGTGATGCGGGAACAGGAGGCGCAAGCCCAAGCCCAAGCTGCCGATCTGCTGCTGGTGGTGGTGGATGGGGATCTGCGCCAGTCAGAGGTGGATCCCTTGCGCCGGTTGATCGCCCTGGGCAAGCGGGCCTTGCTGATCCTGAACAAAGCGGATCGCTACACCTCAGAAGAACGGCAGATCCTCTTGCAACGCCTGCGGGAGCGGGTCTACCCCCTGATTCCACCTCAGGATGTGTTGATGGCTGCCGCTGCTCCAGCCCCTGTGCGGGTGGGATCCCAAACCTGGCGACCGGAGCCGGAGGTGGCGGCGGTGCGGGATCGCGTGCAGGCAGTGCTCTATGCCGAAGGTGGATCCCTGGCCTTGGACAATGCTCTGCTGCAATCGCAACAGTTGGGGGAAGAGGCCAAACGGATTCTCCAAGCCCAACTGCGCCGGCAGGCGGAGGAGGTGATCGATCGCTTTCAGTGGATTGTTACAGGAGTGGTGTTCGCCAACCCCATCCCGGCGGTGGATCTGCTGGCCATTGCCGCCATCAACGCCCAGATGGTGGTGGAACTGGGATCCCTTTACGGCTGCAAGATGGATCTGCAGCAGGGGCGGGAGCTGGCCTTGTCTCTGGCCAAAACCTTAGCCGGCTTGGGCTTGGTGGAAGGAGCGATCCAACTGACCACGGGGATCTTGGCCACCGTTGCCGAAGTGAGCGTCGTCGGTTTTCTGGCGACAGCCCCCATTCAGGCAGCCAGTGCTGGCTATCTCACCCGCATTGCCGGCAAGAGCTTCATTGAGTATTTCCAGCACAACCAAAGCTGGGGAGAAGGGGGGATGCAGGCGGTGGTCAAAGCCCAGGTGCAAAATACCCAAAAATCCGGTTGGCTCAAAGAGTTTGTCCGCGAGGCTTCCCGGCGCATCTTCCGAAATGGGATGGCCAACCCAAGGGATCCCTAATGGCCGCTCAGGGCAATATCCGTCGGCAGGAAGGCCAGCTTCAGTTGCGCCACATAATCGGCGTAGCTCAGTGCCGGCCCAGTGTCCCAATCCGCCAAGCCATGCATGCACTTCGACCATTGAATGAAGGCGGCAGGATAGATATAGGCCAAACTGGGATCCTGCAAAACCTCTTTGGGCAGTGGAGAGGCCGACTTCAGCACTGCCAACAGAGCCGGCGGCTTGTGGAGAATCACGCGCGTGGCCTCAATCTGCTCTGGGGAAACCCTAAACTTGGTGGCGATAAACGGGATCACTCTGGAAATGGCCATCACCCAACACCAACCTCGCCTATAGAGGTAGGTTGCCCCCAAGCCGAGGGGCTGGCCTCAGGGATCCTACGGAGAGCGGAAAAGAGGGATGAACATTGGCGAGGATGGCCGTGGGCGGGCCTGGGATCCCCTTGCTTGGGGCCGCTGCTCCCCGTTATTCTAGTAAAGCTGAAAAATCTGGGGAAACAGTGAGCCGTGGCTAAAAAGAGCATGATCGAGCGGGAGAAAAAGCGCCAACGCTTGGTCGAGAAGTATCGGGA
Source organism: Synechococcus sp. R5-12 (assembly GCF_047502655.1). Classification (NCBI taxonomy): domain Bacteria; kingdom Bacillati; phylum Cyanobacteriota; class Cyanophyceae; order Synechococcales; family Synechococcaceae; genus Synechococcus; species Synechococcus sp. R5-12. The sequence continues at coordinate 13,034 of NZ_JANSIM010000089.1, forward strand.
GAAGCGCCAACAACTGAAAGCGGCCATGGCCGATCCCAACATCGACCAGGCCACCCGCATGGAGCTGCACGCCCAACTGCAAAAACTCCCTCGGGCCAGCTCGCCCACACGCCTGCGCAACCGCTGCTGGAAAACCGGGCGTCCCCGGGGTTACTTCCGCGATTTCGGCCTGTGCCGCAACAGCCTGCGGGAAATGGCCCACAGAGGCTTATTGCCAGGTGTGGTCAAGTCTAGCTGGTAGCTACCCGACCTTCGCCGCTTGGTTATGCAGCCAAAACACCCTTTTGAGAGATCCTGAGTGGGCCTGCAACCTTTTCAGCTCTGTGACGAAGATCTCACCCCTGCAGTGGCAAAGGCCCTGGCCAGGGAACCTTACCTGGCCGTGGATACAGAAACAATGGGGCTGATCCCGCAGCGGGACAGGCTCTGCGTGGTGCAAATCGCCAACCCTGCCGGCGAGGTGGTGTTGTTGCGGTTGAGCCGTGGAGTAAAGCAGGCCCCCCTTCTGGCGGGGCTGCTGACGGATCCCAACATTGAAAAGATTTTCCACTACGCCCGCTTTGACCTGGCGATGCTGCGCTATCACCTGGGGATCCGGGCGTGGCCCGTCTTTTGCACCAAAATTGCCAGCAAACTGGCCCGCACCTACACCAGCAAACACAGCCTCAAAGATGTGGTGAGCGAGCTGTGCGGGGTCGAACTCAACAAAGCTGCCCAAAGCTCCGACTGGGGGGCCGTCCACGCGCTATCCGCCGAACAGCTGGAATATGCCGCCAACGATGTTCGCTATTTGATCCCGGTGCGCCACAAGTTGGCGGAGATGTTACGGCGGGAAGAACGCTGGGAGTTGGCGCAGCAGTGTTTCCAACATTTGCCTACTTTGGTAGAGCTGGATCTGTTGGGCTTCAGTAACGTCTTCGAACATCAGTAGGCGGGGCTTTACTTGATAGACAGTCACCGAATTTTCGGGCTGGAGGCCCGCACCATAGCCGCAGGCTTGGTGT
>NZ_JANSIM010000090.1:0-21495 GCF_047502655.1 Synechococcus sp. R5-12
TCAGTATAGTTGAGCTTATTATTGACTAGAGTCATGCTCTCACCGACCGGCGGAAGATGGCTGTTGAGATTATTCTCAACAAACAGGCCGGCAATTCCAGCTCTGGGTTTGGCTTGGTCTCTAGCGAGGGCCGTAGGTTGTCCAATAGCCGCGTCCTTGTCTTTTGGCTGCATCGGCAGCTTCAGTAAGAATGGGGCCGTACTTCAAGCCATCGGTTTGTGGCGACAACAGGCCATGCCCCAAAAACAGCATTTCCTGGTTGATGAGGGTATTGGCTTGCCAAACGTAGGCAGGCAAGGTGGGAGCAGGGGCTATGGCAGGATCCAACTCCAAAAACACCTCACGTCCCAGCAGAGCAGTCTGCAGATATTGGCCGGCATTGTAAACTGCCAGAGGGGTTTGTCCGCGCAACTCCGTCCAGTTGGGGTTGATCGGGTCAGGCAAGGGATCGATCCCGATCAGTTGCACCAGCCGCAAATTCAAGTCTCCTTCAAGCTGGACAACCAGGGTGTTGTAGTTGACCACCCGAACCACGGCTGCACGTTTGAGGTCGCGCAGATCTGGACGCGCCACCAATGTTAAAGCCCAACCGGGCAATGTCGAGAATATCAAAGGTAAGGCCAGAAAGCTGCCCAGCTTGATCAGGCTCCGTCCATTGGATACAAGCGAGGATCTGGAGCCGGGGGAAGTCGGAGCAGAACGCAGGGATTTTTGCAGCATGGACTTTAGCCGTTGCATGGCGGACTTGACAATAGGGATGGTTCGCATGCTTGACCTTTGGATCTCACACCGCCCTCACACCGCCGCCTACTGGGCTTCAACGCGGGATCCGGCTCACCTGCCGTCACTCTACAAAAAATTGGGGCAGATGGGTCAGGTCTGGAAAATCTCTCTCGATTTTTGTCTTGATTTTTAGATGTGCTACCCATCCGGTCAGCAGTTGTCAGCGCTGACAACCTGTGGTTGGTCATTTCGATTCAAACTGGGACACTGTACCCACACCTAAAACATGCATGAAACATGCATGGGGCCACAGGGCTTTTCTCAGCTGCCCAGGCGTCTCACCCTAAACTGAAGTGACTAAGCCCTTCCGAGCAGCAGGATTGTCTTTTGGTCTTCTCTCTTTGCGAAGGAAAGGGGGAGTGCTTGGAAACCTTTTCAATTCAGTTTGAAACAATTACAGTTGTCCAACTCTCAAATCTCTCAAAAGCGCAGCCCCTAGAGGGTAGCAGGGTTCTTTTCGACTGCTTCGGACAAGAGGGAGTTGACCAGCACGGTTACCAACCCCAGTCGATTGCCTGCCAAAATATCCGTCAACAGGCGGTCTCCCACCATAGCCACTGCTTCTACCGGCAAGCCCATCTGGGCTACGGCCCGCCGCAAGGCCCGCCTTGAGGGTTTCCCAGCGCGGTGAATGTAGGGCAGGTTCAGGCTTTCTCCGATTTGTTGGATGCGGCTGCGATTGAGGTTGTTGCTCACCAGCCAAATTTGAAAGTGCGGACGCAACTGCTCCAGCCAAGCAGCCACAGCGGGATCCACCTCAACCTGTCGGCTCGGCACCAGTGTACCGTCTACGTCAAAGATGATGCCTTTTACCTGCCAGGCCCACAGGTCTTCTGCCCGCAACTTTAAGACAGTGCCGGCCACCACCAGATCCGGTTGCAGGAGCTTGAACCAAGGTTTGTGTACCATCCGCTCCTCGGCTAAGGACTTGGTTGAGGACTATGGTGGGATCCCTGGGCAGCTTGCCGACGCTCTTGAATAATTTGCAATTGGGCTGCCTCGTGCTCTGCTAGGGTTTTGCTGAAAATGTGAGTGCCATCGTAGCGGGCCACGAAGTAGAGATAGTCGGTTTGCTCAGGCTGCAAAACGGCTTTTAAGCTGGCCAAGCCCGGGCTGGCGATGGGGCCGGGGGGCAAACCCGGGTTGAGGTAGGTGTTGTAGGGAGAGGGGGTGCGCACCTCCGCAAGGGTGAGGCGGCGGTCTGGGGTTTGCCGGATATTCAAGGCATATTCCACCGTCGGATCGGCTCCCAGGGGGATCCCTTTCTTAAGCCGGTTCAGAAAGACACCTGCAATCAAAGCGCGTTCTTCCGGCACCACGGCCTCCCGCTCCACAATGCTGGCCAGGGTAACCCACTCGTGCAGAGACAGGGAAGTGGTGTGCTGGCGAAACAGGGGCAGGGCCACCGCGACAAATCGCTGCAGCATGGCGTCGACCACCATCTGGGCCTTTTCCCGATCCGGCAGGGATCCCTCCACCTGTTCGATGGGGAAAAGATAGGTGTCTGGGAACAGGTAGCCTTCTAGAGAGCTCAAGTTGGGGGGCAGCCAGTCGAGGGGGGGAATCACCCGGGTCACGGCAATGAAGGCATCGGCTGCCAGCCAGTTGCGCTGGGCCAGAGCCTCTGCCATTTGCTCGATGCGCCAACCCTCCGGAATGGTCAGACGTCTTTGCAGGATCCTTCCCTGCCGCAGTTGCTGGGCCACGGCCAGCATGTCCTGGTTGGGATCCAAAGCGTAGGTGCCCGCCTGAAACACCCAGTCGCGCCCGAAGGTGCGGCTCCACAGCTCCCAAGCCAGAGCTGAGCGAATCACCCCTGCTTGGCGCAGTTTTTGCCCGATCAGACGGCTGCTGCTGCCCGGCTGGATTGTTACTTGGATCGGTTCTGGGCCGCCCACCGGCTGGAGCCAGGTCTGCCACTGCCAGTAGCCCAATCCCCCGACCAGAACCAACAGGAAGATCAAGCTCTGCAAAAGACGCCGACCCCAGCGTTCGCGTAAGCGTTGCTTAGCGACATGGGGTGCCGCAGGCACAGCGCTTTGGGCAGCAGAGCTTCTGGGCGAGACGGGATCCTTTTGGGCCGAATGCTGAACCTGATCTGTCATTGCCTTTCCCTCCAAACGGCCTGAGCACACCCTTGAGCCAGGCTATCCTTCGGACTCAATCCTGGCTAGGGCGTCGCCGGACTCTCAAGGCCGATTTCCCCCCTAACTTGGGATCAACTCTCCTGGGCTGGGGATCCCGTTGTTCTCGACCGTCCGCTGTCCGATCCAAGTGCCGATGGGTTCTCCCTGCACCACTCGATAAATATTGCCAGGGGTAGTCAGGTCAAAGACCACGATGGGCAATTGATTTTCCTTGCAGAGGGCGATAGCGGTGCTGTCCATAACCCGCAGATCGCGGTTCAGCACATCCTGATAGCTGAGGACATCGTAGCGGCGGGCCTGAGGGTGGGTCTTGGGATCCGCATCGTAAACTCCGTCCACCTTGGTGGCTTTGAAAATCACCTCGGCATCGATCTCCGCCGCCCGCAAGGCCGCAGTGGTATCGGTGGTGAAGAAGGGGTTGCCAGATCCTGCCCCAAAAATCACCACCCGCCCCTTTTCCAGGTGACGAATGGCGCGGCGACGAATATAGGGCTCCGCCACCTCCTGCATGGCGATGGCCGTCTGCACCCGGGTGGGGATCCCGGCTCGCTCGATGGCATCTTGCAGGGTTAAGGCGTTGATGACGGTGGCCAGCATCCCTACGTAGTCGGCAGAAGCCTGATCCATCCCTTGGGCAGCCGCCTCTTTGCGCCCGCGCCAGATGTTACCCCCTCCCACCACAATCGCCACCTGCACACCGGCCCGTACCACCGAGGCCACTTCGCCGGCAATGGACTTCAAGACCTCGGGGTCGATCCCGTAGGGGCGCTCCCCCATCAGGGCTTCACCACTCAACTTCAGTAGAATCCGTCGATATTTCATGCTTATCCGCTCCGGCCCACCCCTGCATACGATAGCAGGTTTGTTGAACTAGCTCCGCTCACAGGATTGACCGACAGAGCATCTCGACAAAAACAACCTTACTGCTGTTCTTCGCCAGCGCTGGCCTCGTTGTCGCGGGGGGCAGAACGGAAGCGGCGGCCATTGCGAGCACGACTTTTTTGGAACTGTTTGGCATATTCGCGGTTGCGCTCGGCTTTTTCCCGCTTCAGATTGCGTTTTTTGGCCATGCTGGTTTTCCTGACCGGTTGTCCGGACTCAAGTGAAGGTCCTCAGTTTGAAGTGTCAAAGTGAGGCGCTCTTAATCCTATCACGCTTTGCCGAGGCCATCCTGAAGCCCTCTGCTCAGCCGGCTATGGGCAGGGATCCCCACAACAAGACTAGGCCCATCACAACAAACCCCACGCCTGCCAGGGTTTTGATCCAGCGAGGTGGGATCAGGCGGGCCACCCAAGCTCCTGCCCACACCCCGATTAGGCTGGTACTGATCAAAGCAGCAGCAGCGCCCAAAAAAATCACCCCGGAGTTTTGCGAGCGGGCACTGAGGAGCAGGGTCGCCAATTGGGTTTTATCGCCCATTTCGGCCAGCAGAATCGAGCCAAAGCTCACTAGGGCGGCCCGTCCGGCCATTTGCCGCAGCAAAAAAGACGGGGTTCGGCTGTCGTTGTCTTGGATCAACACGTTCCTCGGTTGTTCTCCACTCTGTCCTGCCGGGTTGGCATCGGCTGCTCAGGGAGGCTAGCCCTCTGGGAGCTTGTTCCCCCGCCACTCCTGCCATAATACATAGCCCCCGATCATCAGGAACCCTGCACCCGCCAACCATTGTAGCCAGCCTGGGGGAATGACTTGCCCCAGACCTTCCCCCAACACTACGCTGAGCAAACTGGCGGTCACCAAGGCACCGGCGGAACCGAAAAAGATCGCCCAAGGCGATTGGGATTGGGCACTCATGAGCAAGGTTGCCAACTGGGTTTTGTCGCCCATTTCCGCCACAAACACGGTTAAAAAAGTAACAAACCAGAGTTGCAGTGGGGATCCCTCTGGGAGATTGCCGTTGGAAGAGGGGGGGTTAGGGAGGGGCGGTGTCGTCGGAAGTCCAATCTCGGGGGCGGAAGACAAGGCCAAACTCTCCCCGGCAGGCTGGAAATCCACAGCGGATCCATCCCCGTAGAGATAGTGCTGCCCAACGGCCAAGAAACCGAAACAGAGAGCCGAGGACAAAACAATCAGCCCCAAGCCCAGGGCCATTTGCCCCTGCCAAGAACGCGGCGAAGCCATGGCGTCAGACCCTAACCACCGACATGCAGCTTATCCTGTTTTCAGCCGGTTCTGGAGAAGGCAAGAGCGCTAGAGTAGAAGAATCAGGGGCGTTGGCCGAGCGGTTTAGGCAGCAAACTCATAATTTGCCTTACACAGGTTCGATCCCTGTACGCCCCATCGGGAATTGCTGGACGAGGTTTTTGGGTTGAGGGCTGTTGACAGCGGGCCAAGTCGATCTCAATTCCCAAACTGGGAGGGCGGACATAGGACTGCGTTCCGCTAACGCGACCGAGGTCACTCTGGGCTGAGAGAGAACCGGTTGGGCACAGTTTCAAAGACGCGGGTTCAGCTCTGTGCGGGATCCCGTATCTCCAGAGCGAGGGATCCAACGCTCAGGCAAGGTGGTGGGGGATCCCCATTGGGACTGGAGCTGGCTGAGGAATTGTCCCTGCTGGGTGCGAAAGCCGACCAGATCGGATCCGCCATTCATCAGGGCAAACCAGATGTCCCCCTGCTCGGTTGGCAATACACCCGCCAAGGTGCTGACGCTCCTCAAGGTGCCCGACTTGGCGATCAAGATCCCCGGTAACAGCCGCCGTTCCAACACCCCCACATCCTGGCCGACGACGGCAAAAGCATCGGCAAGAGAGAGCCCCTGCTCCTCCAGAAGAGATTGGATCGCTCGAAGCAAAGCTACATTGGCCCGCGGAGAAATGCGGTTTTCCACCCCCAACCCGGAACCATTGATCAGGTGTAGCTCTTCGGGCGGGATCCCGGCGATGGCTTGGGCAATTTGCGCCACCTGGTCAGCACCCCCCACCGCATCGGCCAACATCTCGGCCATGGAGTTGTTGCTGTAGAGGTTCATCAGCTTGACCAGGTGAATGAGGGGGGGCGATTCATGTCTGAGCAAAACCTGAGCGCCGGGCGGGATCTGCTGGGCAACCCGCACCGAACCCAAGATCTCCACCTGCGGTCTGGGTGTGCCGGGGGGTAAGGTTTGAAATTGGGCCTCCGCCTCTGGCGGCCAGCGCCGCGCATCCAGCCCCTGCCGCAACAGGGATCCCGATTGCGCCACATCCCGGGAAAAGTTCATGTAAAAGCGGCCCACCACCACCAGATCCCCGCGCACCTGGCGGATCCCATAGGCATTGAGCAGGTTGCCGACGGAGAAGGCTTCCTCCCAGACGAACAAGGGATCCTCCCCCCCCACCACCCAGAGATCCCCCTGTAGAACTCCCTCAGCAGTTAAGGGGCCAGTGGCCAGCCAGGTGGTAACAAAGCGGTGCTGTGGGCCAAAGTGCTGCAAAGCGGCCAGGGTCGTTGCCACCTTGGTCAAAGAAGCTGCCGGCAAGGGTGTGGATCCCTGATGCTGTCCCAAAACAAGGATTCTGTCCCGCTGAGGCGAAGGATCCTCCATCTGCAGCCAAACCCCCTGAGCCGCGGGCGAAAACCCCCGACCGGCCAACTGAGCCAGATAGGTTTCCACCTGAGGTTGCAGGGATCCCTGCTCCGTCGCCTGAGAAGTGGGAGACAAACTCAGCAACAGAGTGGCCGCCGAGAGCAGCCCAACCCAGCTCGAAACCAGCCGCCTACCGGGCCAGCCCCACAGATGTCGTTCGTGCCGTGGCGTCAGCGTTGCGGAGCAACAGTGTTGTGTAGCACCATGGGGTGCCGCAGGCATAGCACTTTTCACGGAAAACACCCTCTAAACATCCCGGCAACCGAGGGGGCATCAGCTCGTCAATTCCCAGCCACCCTCTTCCACAGGCTCTACATCGATGGTGCCGGGGGGCGTTTGCCGATAAAAACGTCCGTCTGCAACAAACAGCGGCTCTCCACAATTGGGGCAAAAGAAATGGCTGCCCTCAATGGCTTGCGATTCTGACCCACACACCGGGCAGCGATCCGTCGTGATCCAGCGGCGCGCCCACCAGCGAAAGGCCAGGAGCACCAATACCGGCAAGGACAGCAAAAGCAGCAACAGGGCCACCAATCCAGTGACCAGCCACCCCAGCCCGACACTGGTCAGCAAAGCTGCCAACGCCAGGGATCCCAGCCAGAACCCCCAGCCACCCAGAGAAATGGAATAGGTTTTGGGCTGCTCAAACCGCATTTTCGTTTTCCTTCCCCGATCACTACGCTTGCCAACGCTGTCAGGATGCCGCGGGCCTTTTCTTGAGTATGTTAGCCTAGGCGCGCCCGAACACCAGAAACAGTCCGCCACATGGCTCTGCTCTGTAGGCTAGCTCATCCCGGATGGATGAGGGATTGGGTTTCCCGCACCCTTCCCGAGGCTCTCCCGGCAGCCCATGCGCCTCAGTTGCGTCCCTGTTCTATTGGGCCTGAACTGAGCCTGAACGATGTCTTCAGCAACCAAGTCGGGTGGTGTCGTCATAAATGAAGTTATTATCAATTACAGAACTTATTGACTGTTACGGCGACGTTGCCCAACAGCGGAGGGGCGGCATCATGGTCTACACCGAAGAGGCGTTCAAGGCAGAGCTCAATGCCAAAGGCTGGCGAGCCACTCGGCAGCGGGAGATCATCCTGCAAACGTTTCAAAACTTGCCTGAGGGCACGCATCTGAGCGCGGAGGAGTTGCACAAAAAGTTGCGGGAAGAAGGCCACAACATTAGCCTTTCCACCATTTACCGCACCGTCAAGCTGATGTCCCGCATGGGCATTTTGCGAGAACTGGAACTGACCGAAGGGCACAAACATTACGAGATCAACCAGCCGGCCCCCCACCACCACCACCATCTGGTGTGCGTCAAGACCAACAAGGTGATCGAGTTCAAAAACAACGCCATTCTTAACATCACCCAGAAGGTGGCGGAAAAGTACGGTTTCAAAGTGTTGGATTGCCAGCTCACCATTATTGGTATCAGCCCAGAAGGGCAGCGCTCGATTTTGTAGCCAAAAATTCCCAAAGCTCAGGTTCTCATGCTTTCCCAGAAGGGGAACTGTACTGGGCTGGGGAAGGATGGGGATCCCGTCAACGGGAGGAAATGCCAGAATAGCTCCCGTGAGGCCAATCGGCAGTCGGCAACCGAGGCAACAGTTGAATGGTTGATGAATAGTTGATCTTCTTCACCCCACTAGATCCGGGAGAGGGCCATGAACGAACAGGAAGTGGTGCAGTGGCTGGAGCAGGCGCTGGCCAATCCCCACCTTAGGTTACAGGCCAAAGCCCAACCGCTCCGGGACAGCCCCAAGGCTTATGCCCTTGTCATTATGATCAACCGTCCTGCCGGCCTTTCTCTCAACTACGAGGAGTTGACGGCCTGGTTCCAGAAGGCGATTCCCACTCGCTACCCCCAAGTCAAACGGTTGGCCCTCTACAGCCGCCCCATGGGCCAGCAGGCTGCCGACTGGAAAACTCAGGTGAGGTTGGATCCGGAGCCGGCGACAGACAAGGTGGATCCCGGTCGTGTTAGCAGTGCAGAGCACTTTACCGCTACGCGACCCTCTCGCGAACCCGTCAGTGGGACGGAGTCCCCGGAGAGTCTGGATCTAAGCCGCTACTGCTTTGTCAGCGATCGCCAGTTGCTTACTGCCGACCTTCCTCAGCCGCCTGGTTTGCTCCGCCAGGCGGTTTTGGGTTTTCACAGCCTCACTTCTGGGCAAAAACAGGAGGTTCTGCCCCTCTTGCCCACCTTGTTTCGCAATCCCAGCGCCGTCTCGACGGTGATGCTGTCGGTGGAGGCAGCCCTGTGGCTGGAGCCTCTGAAAAGCCTGAATCCTCACGAGCTGCGTCTATTGAGCGTTTGGCTGAGCCGCTATTGCTTCAACCCCAGCCGCACCCTAGCGGAATTGGATCCCGCCACCTCAGGTCTCAAAATTGGGCAAACCAAGCGCAGCTACCGCGCGCCTCAGGTGGGGGTCTCGCTGATTTTGGCCAGCTTTGCCGGCAACCTGACGGCGGCCTCAGGTGTGACCCTGAGCCTGCTGTTCGGTATGGTGTTTGTGCTTTTCCTGACCGTCTTGGGCAGCTTAGAGGGGGGATTCTCTCTGGGCTCTTTCATCTTCGCCATTCTGCTCACCCTCGCCTTCAATGCCCTGATCTTCTTTTTGTCCCCTTGGCTGATGGACTGGATCCAGCACAGCCTCTATGGCACCGAGTGGGTAAGCTTGGCGGAAATTGGGCGTCGCAGCCCAGAGAGTGCAGAGGTGATTCAACGGGTTTGCCGCCAGTACAAGCTGAAGCAGCCGAAGCTGGGGCTGATCCGCGACCAAAACCCCACCGCCTTCACCTATGGCAGCCTGCCGGACACGGCCCGCATTGTTGTCAGCGAAGGATTGTTCACCTACTTGGAAGATGAAGAGGTGGCTACGGTCTATGCCCACGAGCTGGGGCATGTGATCCACTGGGATTTCGCCGTCATGACCCTGGCTTCCACGTTGGTGCAGATCCTCTACCTTCTTTACGTCTACATGCGGGATGCTCGCGACAACGGCAAAAGGGGCAGCCTCCGCTTCCTGGCCTTGGTCGCCTACTTTTTCTATGTGGCCGGCTCCTACTTGTTGCTGTATCTGTCGCGGGTGCGGGAGTACTTTGCCGACCACTTTGCTGCCGAAACCACCGGCAACCCCAATGGGCTCTCGCGGGCTTTGGTGAAAATTGCCTACGGCATTGTGCAAGAGGGAGAGCGGGAGCGGGATGAGGAAACCCGACAGCGCAGTGCTCGCCTGCTGGAAGGAACGCGGGCTTTGGGGATCTACGATGCCAAGGCGGCGGTGATGGCAGGGACGGCCTACCGGGTGGCGGCGGATCCCGGCCAGGTGGGCAGGGTATTTTTGTGGGATCTGTTTAACCCTTGGGCCTGGTGGATGGAGCTGAACTCCACCCATCCCCTCACGGGCAAACGGGTACGGGCGCTGAGCACCTATGCGGAGCAACTGGATCTGCCGGTGGAATTCGACATGGCCAGCGTGGTTGCCCAGGGCAAGCAGCTCAACCGGCAACAGCTCTACGGGAACTTCCTCCTGGATGTGCTGCTGTTGAACGCCGAGTGGCTGGGGGCAATCGCGGGGGCACTGCTCGGGATCCCGGCTTTGCGGATGGGCTTCTATGACATCCTTGCCGGGCTGACCCTGATGGGGGTGGGCTTGGGCCTGCTGCTGAAGATGACAGTGATGTACCCCAGCTTAGAAAACCCGCCGGCGTTGACCGTGCTGAAGGCGATGAGCAATCCCTACGCCAGCCCTCTGCGTGGGCTGCCAATGCAGTTGGAAGGGCGGGTGATCGGGCGGGGGGATCCGGGCTATCGCTTTGGCTCCGATCTCAAGTTCCAGGATAAGACCGGCATGATCTTCCTACGCTATGCTTCCCGCTTTGGGCCGCTGGGCAACTTCCTGTTCGGGGCGTACCAGGCAGGGGGGTTGATCGGCCAAGAGGGATCCGCAGTGGGGTGGTTCCGACGGGGGGTGGCCCCTTACCTGGATCTGGCCCGCTTTCAAAGCCGCCATGGCCAGCTCATCACCAGCTACCATCCCTTCTGGCAGGCTATGTGGGCTGTGCTGTTGTTAGTGGTTGCCCTGCTGGTGATGCTGTTCTAGAGGATCGCGATCCTCAGCAGCCAAAAGCTCGCCTAGGCCATTGGGATTGGCTACTTTTGCCCACCGTTAACCCGGGCGTAGTCGTCGCTGAAGCGGACAATGTCGTCTTCGCCCAAGTACTGGCCGTTTTGCACCTCGATAATCACCAGAGGGATGACGCCGGGGTTCTCCAGGCGATGCTTGGTGCAAGGGGGCACGTAGGTGGATTGGTTGGCCGTGATGAGCTTTTCTTCATCTCCGCAGGTGACCTTGGCGGTGCCGGCAACGACGATCCAGTGTTCGCTGCGATGGTAGTGCAACTGCAGGCTAAGGCGATGCTTGGGCAAAACCACGATCCGCTTGATTTTGTAGCCAGGGCCCTCTTCCAGCACTGTAAAGCTCCCCCAAGGCCGACTTTCAGCATTGCTCTCGATCAGCTTGTTGAGGGTTTCGGCAGAGAGGGAAGGCGAAGGTTTTTCCGGTGAGGCCAGATTGGCATTGGGGGTTTCCAGCATGGGATGCTCTCCTTGGGAGGCCTACCTGTAGCTTATCTCAACAACCAACTCGAAGTCTGTTTGTTTATCTTTAGAACCACCAACAGATCGGCTTCAGCTCCTGGGGATCCCCAGCCGGTTCAGGTTTGGTAGGGCAGTGGTTAAAATCCTGTGGAATCATCAGAAAGGCTCCGAGAAACCCCGTCCTTTAGGACAGGGAGGAAGAGGAGCGGCGGGCAAAGCCAGCCAAACATAGTCGTACCCTTACACCATACCCGCTAAAATGCAAGGCAGAGTGCTCCGCCCCATGGAAAAAGCCTACAGCTACCGGTTCTACCCAACACCTGACCAGGAAACCTTGCTGAGAAAAACACTGGGCTGTGTTCGCCTGGTCTACAACCGCGCATTGGCAGCCAGAACCCAAGCCTGGCAGGAGCGGCAGGAGCGCATCAGCTATGCACAAACCTCTGCCCTGCTGACCGAGTGGAAAAAACAGCCTCAACTCCAGTTCCTGAACGAAGTGAGCTGCGTTCCCCTGCAGCAGAGTCTGAGGCATCTGCAAACCGCCTTCGACAACTTCTTTGCCCGCAGAGCCAGCTATCCCAAATTCAAGAAAAAACGCGACGGTGGTAGTGCAGAGTTCACCCGGTCTGCTTTTCGGTGGAAAGATGGCCAAGTCTTCCTGGCCAAGTGCTCTGAGCCCCTGAACATCCGGTGGTCTAGGCAACTGCCCAAAGGGGTCGAGCCATCCACAGTTACCGTTCGGCTGAGTCCTGTGGGGGAGTGGCATGTCAGTCTCAGGTTTGACGACCCCCGCGACCTGACGCTTGCCCCTGCTCAACAGTCAGTTGGACTGGATGTGGGCGTTAGCAGTCTTGTTGCCCTGAGTACAGGGGAAAAGGTGGCCAACCCCAAGCATTGGAACCAGCGCTACAAGCAACTGCGTCGGGCGCAAAAGGCTCTGAGTCGGAAGCAGAAAGGCTCCAAAAACCGCTACAAGGCGCGGCTGAAGGTGGCCAAGATTCACCAAAAGATTGCCAACAGTCGCCAGGATCATCTGCACAAGCTGACCACCCGCCTGATTCGCGAAAACCAAACAATTGTGGCGGAGACGTTGGCGGTGAAGAACCTGATTCGCAACTCCAAGTTGGCCAAAGCTATCAGTGATGCCGGTTGGGGTGAGCTGTTGCGGCAGTTGGAGTACAAGGCGCGGTGGTATGGGCGCACTTTGATTTGGGTGAATCGCTGGTTTCCCAGTTCCAAGACCTGTTCAGGGTGTGGCTATACCCTGGCTCGACTGCCCTTGAAGGTACGGGAGTGGGAATGTCCTCGATGCCAGGCCAGGCACGACCGGGACATCAACGCTGCCCGCAATCTTTTGGCCGTGGGGCACACGGTGTCAGCCTGTGGAGCAGACGTAAGACCAAAGCCCTCCAGGGTGGCGGCAGTTGCGATGAAGCAGGAACCTAAGCTGTGAGGCTTAGGAATCCTCGTCCTAAGGCCTACGGGCCCGCTGACGCGACTAGGACGGGGCGGATGTCAAGAATAAAGATCTCTGCTCTGCAAAAAGGTCACTTCTCCATGCGTTCTTCCTCTTCTGCCCCTTCTTACCCGGTTCACATCCATGACCGCCAACGGGACACCCACTATCTAATCCAGGTGCCGGCGGATCAATACATTTTGGCCAGCGCCGAGGCCCAAGGGATCCAACTGCCCTTTGCCTGTCGCAACGGCGCCTGTACCACCTGTGCGGTGCGGGTACGGCGGGGATCCCTGTACCAGCCGGAAGCCATGGGCATTTCGCGGGAGCTGAAGGAGCAGGGGTATGGGCTGCTGTGCGTGGGCTATGCCCGCTCGGAGCTGTGGGTAGAAACCCAGGATGAGGATGAGGTGTACGAGCTGCAATTTGGGCGCTACTTCGGCCAGGGGCAGGTCAGGCCAGGGATCCCCATCGAGGATGAGTGATGTCTTCTTCGGCACCGGTTTCGTCTCAACAACTGTCGCCGGATCCCTTGCCCTCTCAACCGCGGGGCTGGCTGCTGGCAGCAGCGGCGCTGATCCCGGTGAATCTGGCCCCCAGCTTACTCTTGGCTTTGGTGGGGACGATCCAGGGTTATACCCGCTATGGTGGGGCGATCCTGCGGGATCCCTTGTTTGGACTGTCGGCTCTCCTGAGCCTGGCGGCAGTGGGAGTGGCCTTTTGGGGGGAGGATTGGCGACTGAGCCTGCCGGGGATGTTCAACTACTGGCCTTTTTTGTTGATGCTGCCGGCCTTTGCCGCTGTTCTGGCCTCTCGCGGTAGCGGGACGGAGTCCTGTCCTGTGGGCCGTCGGCGGTTGGCCCAGGTGTTGGTGCTGGGCAGCGGGCTGATGCTGCTTTTGGGTTGGGGAGAAGTGCTGTGGGAATGGCAGGGGCACTTCTTCTTGGGGCCGGTTTGGATTACGGGGGTTGCCGGGGGAGAGCGACCGGCGGCAGCCTTCACTTCCCCCAATACGCTGGCCATCTACCTGGTGATCCACCTGTGCTTGGCAGCAGGGCTGTGGCTGGATCAGGCCGACAAAGACTGGCCACAGGCAGTAGGGCTGGGAGCTGTGCTGGGGCTGGGATCCCTCTTGTTGCTGCTGACGGCCTCTCGCAACGGCTGGGGAGCGGGGGGGCTGGCGCTGATGATGGGGCTGGCCCTGCGGCGCTGTTGGTGGGGGATCGGGATCTTGGCCGGTCTGGGATTGGCCGGTTTGGCCGCTGCTTGGGATTGGCCGGGCTGGCGGGCCGTAGTGCCCCGATTGATTTGGAGCCGTCTGGCAGACACCTTCGATCCTCAAGCGCTCTACTTTAGTTCCACCGCCAACCGGCTGGATGCTTGGCAATTCGCCCTGCAGATGGTGCAGGAGCGGCCCTTGACCGGTTGGGGCTGGCAAAGCTTTGCCGCTCTTTACAATGCTCAAGATCCGCCGGAGCTGCTGGGCCATTGCCACAATTTGTACCTGCACCTGGCGGCTGAGGGTGGGATCCCGCTGTTGCTGGGCCATCTGATCCTGTGGGGCTGGATTTTGGCGCGGGGATGGCAAGCTTGGCGGCGCTCGCAAGAAAGCGTCCTGTTGGGGATGCTGCTGGCCTTGACGGCATTTTTTGCCTCAGGGCTTTTGGACGTGGTGATGTTGGATGGCCGCATTCACCTGCTGGTAACCTTACTCTTGGGGGCAGTTTGGGGAGCCAGCCTTGAGCGGCAAAGGGACTCCATCTCCGGCAAAGAGCAAGCCCAGAGAGGTTACCGTTGAGTGCTGCAATGGGATATCCCTTAGCTGGCAGTGAGCCCGGAGTCCATCAGTTGCTCACCGATTTTTGCGACGCGGAAGCAAGCTACAGCCAAGGGGCGGTTTACCTGTAGAGGGTCTTTGCGGTGAACCTGTACCGAGATGTGTTGTGGCCTCTGCTTTTTTCTGGGCTGAGAGCCGACCCGGAAGCGGTCAAGATGGGCCTGCTGCGCGCCTTGCATTGGATCGATGCCACCCAGGCCACCGGGATCCTATCGGCTCTGGAGCGACTGTTTTGCTACCGGGATCCCCGGCTAGCGGTGTCGCTGTGGGGCCTTACCTTTCCCAATCCCCTTGGATTGGCTGCGGGCTTCGACAAAGATGGCCTGGCTCTGGGCGTCTGGCCCAGCCTAGGATTTGGTTTTGTAGAGGTGGGCACCATCACTCCTCAGCCCCAACCGGGCAACCCCAAACCTCGCCTGTTTCAACTGCCCCAAGATCGCGCCGCCCTCAACCGCATGGGCTTTAACAACCAAGGGGCGGCGGCTCTGGCGGAACGGTTGCGCCGGCTACAGCAACGTCCCATCCCCATTGGAATTAACCTGGGCAAAGCCAAAATCACCCCCCTAGAAGAAGCGGCTGCCGATTACCTGGCCAGCTTCCGGCTGCTCCAGGAGCTGGGGGACTACTTTGTGGTCAACGTCAGCTCCCCCAACACGCCGGGGCTGCGATCCCTGCAGGCTGCTGAGCAACTGGAGCCCATCCTGTCTGCCTTACGGCAGGAAAATCAGAAGCGAAAACCCCTTCTGGTGAAGATTGCCCCCGATCTGGACTGGCCCGACATTGACAGCATCCTGGAGCTGGCCCAAGACCATCAACTGGCCGGGATTGTGGCCACCAACACCACCCTCCGCCGCGATAACCTGAAAACCCGTTTCCTACCTGGCCACGGGATCCCCTTCGCACCAGCGGAGTCTAGGCCAATCCTTGCAGAAGCCGGCGGGATCAGCGGTGCCCCCTTGCGGGAGCGTTCCACCCAAGTCATCCGCTACATCCACCGCTCCACCCAAGGAAAATTGCCCATCATCGGAGTGGGGGGCATCTTCACCTTGGCCGACGCCTTGGAGAAACTGGAAGCGGGAGCCAGCCTGCTGCAGGTCTACACCGGCTGGGTTTACGAAGGGCCGGGTATGGTGCCGCAATTGCTCCGAGGCCTAGCCCGCTCTTCTCCCCCCAGCCCTGATGTTACACTTCCCCCAGAGAATACCCCTGTGGGTCAGATCCAGGCGTAAGATCGTTAGGGATCCCTGAGGAAGCTTGCCGGTGAACCTGCTGCAACACCTCTTCAAAACCCCCCATCCGGTCATTGGGGTGGTTCATTTGTTGCCGCTGCCCACCTCACCCCGTTGGGGGGGGGACTTGGAATGGGTGATCGCTCAGGCAGAACAGGCAGCTACTGCCCTGGCTGCAGGGGGAGTAGACGGGATCCTTGTCGAGAACTTTTACGATGCCCCCTTTGCCAAGGATCGGGTGGACGCAGCGGTGGTCAGCGCCATGACCGTCATCGTCCAGCGGCTGAAAACCCTGGTCTCGCTGCCGGTCGGGATCAACGTCTTGCGCAACGATGGCTACAGTGCTCTGGCGATTGCTGCCTGTGTGGGAGCGCAGTTCATCCGGGTGAATGTGCTCTGCGGGGCGATGGTGACCGACCAAGG
The DNA here is from genome assembly GCF_047502655.1 of Synechococcus sp. R5-12. Lineage (NCBI taxonomy): Bacteria > Bacillati > Cyanobacteriota > Cyanophyceae > Synechococcales > Synechococcaceae > Synechococcus > Synechococcus sp. R5-12. Next base: position 16,035 of record NZ_JANSIM010000090.1, read on the forward strand.
CATTATCGAGGGGAATGCCTACCGCCTGCTGCGCTATCGCCGGGAGCTGGGGGCTAATATCAAGATTTTTGCCGATGTGCTGGTGAAACACGCTCAACCCCTAAGTCCCATCAGCCTGGATGCGGCCATTACCGACACGGTGGAGCGCGGCCTGGCCGATGCCATCATCCTTTCCGGTTGGGCCACCGGCAAGCCACCCCTTCTGGAGGAGCTGGAGCTGGCCCGCAAAGTTGCTCCTCAGGTACCGCTCTTCATCGGCTCGGGGGCTACTGCCGAAAACATCGGCAGCCTGATCCGGCGGGCAGATGGAGTAATTGTGGCCAGTTCTCTGAAGCGGTCTTCCCGTTCTGCAGGCATGCCGACAGGCTATTCGGATCCCTTTCCCATGATCGACCCGATTCGGGTGCGGCAGTTTGTGGAAGCACTGCACCTTGCGCTCCGTGAGCGGGCCTCCAACCATGCTTGTCTGGCCGCTCCCGGCTCTGGTTCCAACTAGCCGTTGGCGCTAAGATTGGGATCCGACTACAATGGGCGATTCCTCTTTAGCTATGCCATCCCTTGATCTGGAGGGCTTGGATTCTGCGTACCACCCTTCTGGTTCAGCAGAAGAAACCTTTTGGAGCTCTGTTCCGGCCCGGACTCCCCGCATTTGGGTTGTCGATGATGACCCAGTGGTTCGTTGCTACATTATCAATGTTCTCACAGGCTCCCAGTACTACGTGGAAAGCTGGGAAAGCGGCCGAGCAGCTTGGGATTCCTTGCAAAGCTTGGAAGAGAGCGAGTGGCCCGACATGGTGATCTGCGACTGGGTCATGCCTGAGATGTCGGGGGTAGAGTTCTGTCGCCGTCTCAAGGGATCCGCAGCAGGGCAGTTCGTCTATTTCATTTTGCTCACGTCCCGTTCTGAAGTTGAGGCTCGGGTAGAGGGGCTGGATGCGGGGGCGGATGAATTCATCACCAAGCCGGTCGATCCCGAGGAGCTGCGGGCGCGGGTGCGGGCAGGGTTACGTCTCCAGCGGCTCACCCAAGCTTTGGCCCAGGCCAACCGGCAATTGCGAGCCCGCAATGAGTTGTTGGAGTCTTTGTCTTTGACGGATCCCTTGACCGGGGCGCTAAACCGACGAGCTCTGGATCAGGCACTGCCCCATTTGCTCAAGCAGGTGGGAGCCCGCGGGGAAGCTCGCTACCGCTATCTCTGCCTGCTGATGATGGATGTAGATCACTTTAAGCAAATCAACGACAGCCACGGCCACTACATTGGCGACTGTGTGCTGCAGGCCATCGTCGGGCGGCTGCAAAATCAACTGCGGCCCTCCAGCCTGCTCTACCGCTATGGTGGGGAAGAATTTGTTTGCGTTACGCCCGGGCTTAGCCCCCCCCGCTGCGGTCGCTACGCAGAGTCTCTGCGGCAGGCTATTGCCAAACGGCCCATTGACATCTCCCCCAAGCGCAGCTTGCCGGTTACCATCAGCATCGGTGGGGTCGTGCTCAGCGAAGACTACCGCCTGGAGCCGGAAGCTGCCTTGCAGCAGGCGGATAGCGCGCTCTACCAGGCCAAGCAGGCAGGGCGCAACCGAGTTCACATCCTCATCCCGACTCCAGGGGTTTATCTGCCCTCTTCCAGCGGATAGCCAGAGGCCACCGCCAAGGCTTCCAGAGAGCGAACGCCTGTGTAGGTGCGGCCATTGATGATCCAGGTGGGATAGCTGGTGATCCCCGCTTCTGTACATTCTCGAGCCTGTGGAGTGCCGGGGCCGTTGGGGGAGCACTCCACGTAGGGCACTTGCTCAAAAGCCGATCCGAACAGCTCCTTTTGGTCTTGACAATGGGGGCACCAATAGGCCCCGTACATAGTGCCGCCGATCTGCCGCAGGTGGGCTGCTAACCCTACCGCCAGGGGGCTAGGCGGGGGAACTTGGTTGGCGTACACCCCAATCGTGGTCACCAACGTGAGAAAGGCCACCAAAATGTAGCTGAAGGCCAGCTTGCCCCAATCCAACCAGCGGTGGCCCAGCACGGTCACCAGCCCCAGCCCCGCCACCAAGATAATCGCGGTGGTGCAATACATGCAGAATTGCCGCAGCACCGCCACCATCAGGTAAAGCATGTACATCTCAAAGGCGGTCATGGCGGAAACCAAGCCAAACAGGGCCGGCCAGCGCCACCGCTTCACCAGTGGGATCCCATCCGGCAGCACCGCCAGCGCCAAGACTCCCAGAAACCCCAGCAGGCCAACAGCCGCTGTCGGGATCCCCAAAAACTCTGCCCAACGGCTGGAGAGCACCAGGTCACACCCCCCATCCCCCGTGCAGAAGGCAGCGGGCTGCTCCGTCAGCTTGGTGTAGGTGAGATAGGCCGTCAACAGGGATCCCAGGCCGGCCAGGATCGCCAAGATCAGACGGGAATGGCGCTGCAGCCAGGTCTCTTCTTGGGCTTTGAGTTTGAGATAAGAAGCCATGGCGTTTCAGGGGTTTCAGCAGTTGGACACCCCCGATTATAGTGGGGCAGAACTGGCCTCGTCCGTGGGCTCCGACGCAGAAGAGCCGCTTGAGCGCCGCACCTGGGCGGCAAACCTGTCTCCCAGCGGATCCAGCTCCCATAGGGATCCCAGTTTGGAGTCGGAGATAGGCCGGTCGCAGAGGCCCCAACGGCGGCGGAAGTAACGGGCCAGATCTTTTTCTGCCAGGGCCAGGTAGACCGGGCGACCATGAGGGCAAGTGTGGGGATTGGCGGTGCGCTGCCAAGCTTCCAACAGCTTTTGCATCTGCTCCAAGGTCAGCGGGATCCCATTGCGCAAGGCCCCTCGACAGGCCACCGCCACCTGGGCTGCCTGCAAATCTTGACAGCGGCTGAGCTCTAGCAGGGATCCCTGCACCTCTTCTGGATCTTCCGACTCCAAAGCCAAAGGGAGGCGTCGAATGAGATGGGTATTGGGGCCGAAGGGTTCCGGCTCCAGCCCCAACTGCTCCAACCGCTCCAGGGCTTGGGGCGATAGTCCTTGCAGCGTTACGGGCGTCGCCGGTGCCACCAGTTGCCAATGCTGCTGGATGTACTCATAGCGAACTCGCTCGTGGGCCAGGTGTTGCTCCACCAGCCATAGCCCCTGGGGATGCTCCGCCAAGATGTAGATCCGATGCAGTTGGGCCAGCGCCTTGAGGGGGGGCAGGAGAGAAGTTGGGCGGTCAGAGGGAGGAAAACGGCTCTGGAGATCGGGCGAGACTCGATAGACCACCTTGGCCTCGCTGGCCCGGATCAGATGCACAGAGCGGCGGCTGGCTTGCCCGGATCCCAATTGCAGAAGGGAGTGCAGGTGTTGGCGCAACTGCTCCTGGCGGGCCGTCAGATTCTCCAGGTAGAGCTCGCTTTTGGCAGGATGACGGTTCCAATCCACCTGCTCTGGGGGCAGGCGCAGGTGAACAACCACCAGTGGATGACGGTGGCGAGGCAACGCGTGGTGAAAAACCGACTGGATCAGCCGTTGCCAGTCGGGCATCTGCACAAACCGTCCGTTTACGGCCACACGGATCCAATCGGGGTGGGGGCGATGCAGGCGATCCGGCAGGCCCAGCACCACTTCCCAATCGCTATCCCCATCCTGGATCCGCCGATAGCGCAGATCCGTGGGATCCAACTGCGGCAACACCTGCAGCAGCAGATCTTGCAGAGATTTTCCCGGCCAGAGGCTGAGCAGCAATTGCCCTTCCTGATGCACCTGCCAACTGACCCAGGGATGGGCTAGGGCTGCATTCTGCACCAGGGTCAGGAGCGGGCGAGTTTGGGGCAAGGCCCGACGGCGCAGAGGCCAGTCGGCAAACAAATCCGCAACCGTGACCACCGTTCCCAAGGCAGTGGCTGCCGGCTGCTTGTGGATCAGCTCCCCCTGTCGGTCGTAGGCGGCCAGCCAGCCGTGAGCATCGTCAGCGTGGCGGGTTTGGATAGCTAGGGATCCCAAGCGGGCTAGGCTGTGCAGGGCTTCCCCACGAAATCCCAGGCTGCGACCTTCCAGTTTGCTGGTGGTATGGCGGCGGGCCACCTGCTCCAGTTCCGAAGCCGGGATCCCGTGGCCGTTATCCCCCACCCGCACCTGCCAGCGAGTCGGCCAGATCTCCACTTGAATGCGGGTGGCCTGGGCATCGAGGGCATTTTCCAGCAATTCCCGCAGAGCAGCCCCCAGAGAGTCGATCACCTCTCCTGCCGCCATACGGGCAATCCGTTCCGGGGTCAGGGGTTGGATCTGGAACATGACACCCATCCTGCCAATCTGATGGTCAGGGGCCAACAGAGCCTTAGCTTAACCTTCTCTTGCGGTTTCTGCGGCGGGCAACAGGAGCCTTGCACGCTCTAACCGGTTGAGGTCTGCAGAGGGGGGAAGTGCGCTCGATTTTCCGCTGGCCATTTCTACCGATTCGTTCCAAAGAGGCAATCAAAGCCAGATAAGATTTACATAGGAATAACTTTCATGCTACTGAGGATTTGGCCTCTTCTGATTTTTTGGGTTTCCAGAATATTTTTTGTGTATTGGCAATGTTCTCAACACGGCAGAACTGCAGCAAACTTTGAGCCTTTTATCAGATGCAGATTTTGTGGATGGTGCCCTGACAGCGAGTTGGAATGCCAGGTTTGTCAAAAACAATAGGCAACTGCCCGAGGGATCCCTGCAGCAACAGCAGATCCAGGAGACCATTTCTGCGGCTCTAGATCCCAATTGCCGTTTAGCTTGATCTGGAAGTGGCCCAACGGCAGGAACTGCGTAAACCCCAGCCAAGCACAGCTTCAAAAGGTCGGGCTTTCCCATGAGCAGTATGCAGGGCGTCTTCTACTGCTTATCCAAAAGGGCTCCCGTTTCCGGTTGATGCCAAGCGGCTAAGGTCGAGCCCCTCACAATAGGAAAATGGGCTGGGATCCTTCAGCCCCCGGCAAAGTTGGTAGAATAAAGTCAGCCTTCGCCTTGAACTTGAATTTGGATAGGGACTGGGGTCGACCGTTGGGATCCTCGGCTATGTTCGACAAACTGCTCTTTCCCATCGATAACTCGCGTGAGACCAGCCACGCCTTGCCCTTGGTGGCGGACATAGCACAGCGCTACAAGAGCCAAGTGTATTTGCTTTCTGTGCTGGATGATACGGAGCTTGACCCGGAGCGAGCCGAGCAAGCCCGGCAGAACATCCACAACCTGCTTAAGCAAACGGAGTCTGGCCTGCATCAAATCGGCCTTAGCAACGTCAAGAGTGAGTATCGAGAGGGGAAGGTACCTTTTGTCATCTGTGATGTGGCAGACGAGCTGGAGATCAGCCTGATTGTGATGGGCTGCCGCGGCCTCACCCTATCTGGAGAGGGGCAGAACAACTCCGTGAGCCACCGCGTGATCGATCTCTCCCCCTGCCCGGTGTTGGTCGTGCCCTGAGGAGAGGGATCCCATTGACCAAAAGGCGCGGCAAGCCCCGTCCTTCAGGGCAGGGAA
>NZ_JANSIM010000011.1:0-2304 GCF_047502655.1 Synechococcus sp. R5-12
TGCCCTGTTCCGGCAATCTGCATTGGTGAAAGATGCTAGCTTTTTTAGCATCCAGTAGCCCAAAAAGTGCGGACTATGGTCAAGCGTGTGCGGTTGGATCCCATTGCCCAAGTGTCTGAAATCGCCACCAACAGCAATTTGCTCTCGGTGCTGCTGCAAGAAGAGCTGAATGTGTTGAAAGAGTGCGGTGGGCGCGGCCTCTGCGCCACCTGTCATGTGTACGTTAAGGAGGGGATGGAGTCTTTATCCCCGATGAGCAAGCGGGAGCAGCGCACCCTGGAGGTGATCACCACCTGCAAGCCTAACTCTCGCTTGGCCTGCCAAGCGCGGGTGCTGGGGGAAGGGGTGGTGGTGGAATTGCCTGCCGGGATGTACATCCATGCTTTTCAGGATATCGAGGCGTTGATCGGTCGGCGGGCCGAACAGCCGCTTTTGCACCCTGTAACCGGCGCGGTTTTGGTGCAGGAGGGTAAGCTGATCACCCGCTCGGTGCTGGAATCGGTGAAAGGGCTGGATCTGGATATCCAAGAAGCGTTGGCTCGGAGCAGCCAGGAGTTTTGAAATTGTGATCGCGACAGCGGGCCGGAGTCCTTTCCCATCCTTTAGGCCAGTTTGAGCCACTTGGCCACCCCATCTATACAGAGAGCATTCTTGGGCCTTGGGCACTCCATCATGACAAGGCATTTTCCTTCCTAATGATGAGCTGATGATGAGATGAGTACCCCTATGCCCCCTGTGTTTCTTGGGATCGATCTGGGCACTTCTGGGATGCGGGTGGTGGCCCTCTCAGAACAAGGAGAGGTGGTGGCCAAAAGCGAGCGCCGGTGGGATCCCCCAGAGACCAATCCGGGCCGCTGGTTGCGAACCCTGAAAGCCCTTTTGGGACAACTGACCGCGCAACTGGGGGAGCAGTATTCCATTGCAGCTCTGAGTGCTTGCAGCACTTCCGGCACCATTCTGCCGGTGGATGGTCGAGGCATGCCGTTGGAACAGGCGTGGCTGTATTCTGACCCACGGGGCCAGGCTCAGGCCAAGCAATTGGGGATCCCTGCCAGTTGGGGTCTCAGCCGTTGGCTGTGGTGGGCGGAAGCCTATCCTGATCAGTATCGAGACAGCTACTTGGCCCATCCGGCGGACTTTTTGCTGAGCCAACTGGGGGGGCGCAGGCAGGTGACCGATCACACCCATGCCCTCAAGAGCGGTTTCGACCTGGAGGCCTACACCTGGCCTCAGGAGTGGTTGGCGCGGCAGGGCCTAAACCCCAAGCATTTCCCCGAGGTGGTGCCGCCGGGAACAGTTTTAGGAACGGTGCGAGCAGACTGGGGGTTGGGGCCGGAAGTGCTGATCGCGGCAGGGATCACGGATGGCTGTGCCGGGCAATTAGCAGCAGGGGCCACCCGCTTAGGTCAGGTTTCCACCAGCTTGGGCACAACCCTCATTTTCAAGGCCAACAGTCCGGATCCCATACAAACCCCAAGCATCTATTCCCATTTGCACCCGGACTGTGCTCCACACCACTGTCGCGAACGAACGGTTTGGTGGCCGGGAGCGGCTTCCTTTTGTGGAGGCGGAGTTTTGCCCCATTACTTCCCTGGCGGCAACTTGCAAGTGCTGGATCAGCAAGCCCAGGCTTATCTGCCCACTGGGCTGGTCAGCTATCCCCTTTGTCAGCCGGGAGAACGTTTTCCCATTGTCGATCCCCGGTTTGCCGGGTTCTTGCCGGAGGCAGAAGAGGGATCCCCCCGTTTTTATGCTGCGTTGTTAGAGGGGGTAGCCATGGTCGAGCGGCTGGGGCTGGAAACGTTGGCGGCTCAAGGGATCCCGGTGTCAGAACAGAGTCCGATGTTCACCACCGGCGGAGGCAGCAAAAGCCCTCTCTGGTTGCGCCTACGCGCCAGCATCCTTGCTCGTCCCTTGGCTGTGGTGAAACACCCGGAGCCGGCTGTGGGGGCAGCCATCTTGGCCGCTTCTGCCTATTGGTGCTGCTCTGTCCAACAGGCTGCCGATCGATTGGTACAGGTAGAACGCTATGTTCAACCGGATCCAGAGTGGGTGAAGTCTTACGCAGAGATCTACTCGGTCTTTCACAGCCGCCTGAGCAACCTGCTTTGACATGTTCCCTGCTTTACTGGCTTGCTTCCCCGTAGCGGTAGGGTGAGGATTCTTGTTACTGGTTCCACAACAGCCCTTGCCGCAAAGGATCCCGTCCCGCTTTCGCCAGTAGGTTTCCCCTCTAAAACAGCGATGATGGTTTCCCAGTTGTTCAGCTAGAAATCGCAGGAGCCCCGCACTGTACCCGTAGGG